>NZ_JAGGRO010000020.1:0-185173 GCF_018612805.1 Halomonas sp. ISL-56
GGTATACAATCTAGATTGGGATAGCCACCGCTACCTGGAGTGCTTCTTTGCCATTCCGATGATTGGTGCGGTAATGCACACGGTGAACATTCGCCTAGCCCCGGAACAAATTCTTTATACGATGGAGCACGCAGAAGACGCTTTTGTGATCGTGCACGAAGAGTTTGTGCCGCTGCTTGAGCCGCTGGCCGATAAGCTACCTGGAGTGCGGGGCTACCTGCTGTGTCAGGAGGCCTCGCAAACAATCGGTACCTCGCTGTCACTGGTGGGCGAATTTGAAGAGCTATTAAGCCAGCAGCCTACGCACTACGATTTCCCTACTTTTGATGAAAACGCCGTTGCCACGCTGTTCTACACCACCGGTACGACGGGTAACCCCAAAGGGGTTTTCTTCACCCATCGCCAGTTGGTGCTGCATACCTTGGGCGAGGCGAGCGCTTTTCAGGCCCCCGGTTTTGAGCTGCTCAACCGCGACAAAGTGTATATGCCCATTACCCCCATGTTTCACGTTCACGCCTGGGGGGTGCCCTATACCGCCACGCTGATGGGGGCTACCCAGGTCTATCCTGGTCGCTACGAGCCAGAAATGCTGGTCAAGCTATTGGTTAGCGAGAAAGTTGATTTTTCCCACTGCGTGCCAACGTTGCTCAACATGGTGGTTAGCGCCGAAGCGATTGCCTCAAAGCAGGTCGATCTCTCCGGCTGGAAAGTGTTGGTGGGCGGTAGTGCGTTAACCCAAGCGCTGGCAAGCAAAGCATGGGCACTGGGGATTGATACCCGCAGTGCTTACGGTATGTCGGAAACCTGCCCGCTACTCACCGCCGATATTCTACCGCGGGATATTGGTGACGCTGATTTTGAGACCCAGCTACCCTGGCGCTGTAAAGCGGGCCTGCCAATTCCGCTGGTCAAGTTGCAGGTGGTTGACGCGGACGGCGAGCCGCTCCCCAATGATGGCAAAAGCGTTGGTGAAGTGCGTGTTCAAGCGCCCTGGCTGACCCAGGCTTACTACAAAGAGGAGAAGCGCAGTGCGGAGCTGTGGCGTAACGGCTGGCTGCATACCGGAGATGTGGGCTCACTCGATGAGCGAGGTTTTTTGACCATTAGCGACCGCATTAAAGACGTGATTAAAACCGGTGGCGAGTGGCTTTCGTCGTTAGAGCTAGAGAGTTATATAAGTCAGTGCCCAGGCATTGCCGAAGTGGCGGTGATTGGGGTGGCGGACGATAAGTGGGGGGAGCGACCGGCCGCGCTAGCCGTTCCTGTTGATCTAAACAACCCACCGACGACGGAAACCGTGCAGGCGTTTCTAGAGCAGTTTGTCGCTCAGGGCAAACTCAACCGCTGGGCGATTCCCAGCATGATTCGTTTCGTCGATGAGATACCCAAAACTAGCGTGGGCAAGCTGGATAAAAAACGTATTCGCACCGAAATCTAGCGGCATCAATTAACTCTGCCCGCCGTACGCGCTTTTCGATACGCGGCGGGCGAGTTGCCCGTCCAGGTTTTGAAAGCTCGGCTAAAACAGGCTAGATCCTCAAAGCTCAACGCTTCTGCAATGTTGACAAGGGGCTTCTCACTGCAGGTGAGCGCCTGAATAGCGACATCGCGGCGGTACTCATCCTTGACCGCTTGAAAGTGGGTGCCCTCCCTTTTTAAATGCCGTGCCAGCGTGCGTGCAGACATATGTAGCGCGTCAGCGGCGCTATGCACCGTACCTGCCGTCAATAAATGGCGTGAAAGGTGTTCCCGCACCCGGTGAGTGAGCAGGCGATCGGCAAACGACACATAGAACCAGTCCGCCGGGGCACGTTTGAGAAAAGCGCCCAGGTGCTTCTTGGTTTGTCGGATAGGGTGATCAAGCAATCCGCGATCAATATAGATGGCGGTTTGTGGTTGATCAAAGCGAACCGTGCCGGGGTAAAAGTAGAGATAGTCAGCGCTGTGAGGCGGCTGGGCGTAAGCGCACTCCATCAAAATGGGCGGTATCTTACGCGCAATCATCCACGACGCGATGCCATGAAACAGCTTGAGCATTAGCTCATGGATTAAAATGCGGCTGCCCGCCAACGGTGCATTCTCCACCAGTGCCATGCGGGCCAAGTCACATTCAAGGGTAAACGCATAGCCAAAATCATCGAGCAGAATACGAAAAAACTGCGTATAGCGATGCAGTGCCACCTGCAGGTTGGGTGCATCCAGCATGCTTAAACACAGCAGTTTTAGGGTGCCACCACGCAGCGGGCGGGAGAAAAAACCGGGTGTTTCGTCATCCAGTTCGTTAACTAAACCGCGATAGAGCTCGGCAAACTGCTCAACAGTGACACGACCATTAGGCGCTGAAAGTAAAAAGGGCGAGATTCCCGCCCGTTCCAGGTAACGGGTAGGCGACGTATCGCTGTCCGGTAACCCTTTAAACAGCTCGTTTACAAAATACATCGAGACGGTCACCGTCACTGTCAGCCCGCCTTTGAAAAAGTGTCTTTTAATCGGGTTATTTTACGTGCTGGGAAAACGTTACCACGCTGCTGGTCTCTGCTCCATACGGTTCAGTGCTACAACGTTCCCCCTCCCGGCGCGCTCATGCGTTACACTGTGCGCCTCACGATTAAGGAGGACACCGCGTGACCCTGTTACGACTCGAACAGCTGCAACTCGCCTACGGCACCCATGTATTACTCAATCGCGCCGACCTAACGGTTGAAAAAGGCGAGCGGCTAGCGCTGATCGGGCGCAACGGCACCGGTAAGTCCACGCTGTTAAAATTGGTGGCAGGGGATATCCTGCCCGACGATGGCTCAATCTGGCGCGCACCAGGCCTTAAAATAGGCGTTTTGTCTCAAGAGTTACCTGAGTCATCTGGCCTGACGATTTTCGATATGGTGGCTCAAGGCCTGCCGGAAGCCGGAGAGCTGCTCTCCGAGTACGACCACCTTATCAATGATCCCGACCCCGATATGGATCGCATGGCGACCCTGCAAACCCGCTTGGAAGCTATCGATGGTTGGTCGTATCACCAACGCATTGATACCGTGCTTACACGCCTAGGATTGCCCCCCGCAGCAGAAATGAACTCGCTCTCCGGCGGTTGGCGCCGCCGTGTGGCGCTGGCTCGCGCTTTGGTCGCTGAACCTGATCTTTTACTGCTTGATGAGCCCACCAACCATTTGGATTTAGACACTATCGCCTGGTTGGAAGAGCAGCTACTGGCCTTTAACGGTGCGGTACTGCTGATTACCCACGATAGGGCTTTTCTCTCCAAGCTAGCGACCAATATTCTGGAGTTGGATCGAGGCCAGCTAGGGCGATACCCCGGCAAGTACGTTGAGTATCAGGCCCGCAAGCAGCACGAGCTGGAAGTAGAGGCGCGGGAGAACGCCGAATTCGATAAAAAACTCGCCCAGGAAGAGGCTTGGATTCGTCAGGGTGTTAAAGCTCGACGTACTCGCAACGAAGGGCGTGTAAGGGCGCTCGAAGCAATGCGTAACGAACGCAGCCAGCGTCGCGAGCGCCAGGGTAATGCCAACCTGACAGTCGATCGCGGCGAGCGCACCGGCAAACGTGTGGTAGAGCTGCAAGGCGTCACCCAGCGGTTTGGCGATGACGTGATCCTGCGCGATATTAACCTTGAAGTGCTGCGCGGCGACCGTATTGGCTTTCTAGGCCGCAATGGCGCGGGCAAGACAACCCTGCTGAAAATCCTGCTGGGCGAGTTGGAACCCAGTGAAGGCAAGGTGCAGATGGGTACCAATCTAAAAGTGGCCTATTTTGACCAGTTGCGCGCAGGGCTCGAACTGGAAAAAACGGTTTATGACAACGTTGCGCAAGGTAGCGACCGCGTCAGCGTGGGCGGAAAAGACCGCCATGTAATGAGCTACCTGCAGGATTTTCTGTTCACGCCCGAGCGGGTACGCCAGCCGGTAAAAGCGCTTTCCGGCGGCGAGTCCAACCGTTTGCTGCTAGCCAAGCTGTTTACCCAGCCAGCTAACGTGCTGGTGCTCGATGAGCCGACCAACGACCTTGATATGGAAACCCTGGAGCTGCTTGAAGAGCTGCTGCTTGATTTCGATGGCACGCTGCTGTTGGTCTCCCACGACCGAACCTTTATGGACAACGTGGTCACGAGCATGCTCGCCTTTGAAGGCGAGGGCGTGGTGCGTGAGTACGTGGGTGGCTACACCGACTGGATTCGCCAGGGTGGCAAGCTGCCACCGGCACCTTGGGAAGGCGCGGCGCGTCAGCGTACCGAGCCTACTTCTGAAGTGCCCAAAAAGGTCGCTGAAGCACCGGCTACGCCAGCGAAAAAGAGCGTCAAACTCTCTTACAATGTGCAACGTGAGTTAGATGCACTGCCCGCCGAAATCGAGCGTCTTGAGGGGGAAGTCGAGGCGTTAGAAAGTGAAATCGGTGACCCAACGTTTTATCAGCAGGATGCTGACGCCGTGAAGGCTAAGCTACAAACGCTTGAAAAAGTGCAAAAGGCGTTAGAAGTCGCCATGGAGCGCTGGATGGAGCTGGAAGCGATGGCTGCAGGTGAGTAAGCTTGAAAACGTTAAAAGGCGCCGTATGGGCGCCTTTTTTGTAAGCGATATAACGCAGTAGTTTATTCGTCGCTCTTTTCGCCTTTCTTGCCCACGCGTACTGCGAGTACGTCGCATTGGGCGCCGTGCAGCACACCGGTAGAGGTTGAGCCCAACAGCAGGGCAAAGCCATGGCGGCCATGGGAGCCCACTACGATCAAGTCCACATCGTGGTCTTCGGCAAAACGGTGGATTTCGGTATCGGGCATACCAACGACAACGTGCTGATCGGCTTCGGCAATATGTGGGGCGGCAATTTCCGCCAAGCGTTTTTTAGCGTGCTCATCCAGCTGGTCTTGGATGCTGGTCAAGTCCATGGGGATATCGCCACCGTAAGCAAACCCAAGCGGTTCCAGGGTATGCATAATGGAGATTTTGGCTTGTTCGTTACGTTCAGAGATCGCAACGGCACGTTCCAGAATTTTGTGGGAGTCTTTGGTTAGGTCAACGGCAACTAAAATATGGTGATAGCTCATGGCGTATCTCCTTGGCATGGATAGCACTGGTTAACAAAGAAAAAAGCGCTTTGTTCAATGACCTTTACTTTAGATGGCGTGTCCTTTTTTAACAATAGCCAGAGTTTTAACAATGACTTGGGTCAAAACACCGATCTGAGTCATGTCCTTTAGAATAGTGCATACAGTGTGGCTCATGTGGAGGTAAATGTAGAGATGGATTGGTTTATTATAGTCTTTATTCTGATGTTAGTGATTGCGCCCGTGATGTGGCTAAAGCCCAGCCCGCGCCAAAAGCGCCAACAGGCGCTACGTTCACAAATCTCAAATCAAGGCGTCAGCATCAAACTGGAAAAGCCGCCGCTGCACCATTTTAGAGGCACTATGCCCGCCTACCGTTGGCACTTTCCCCAGGAAGGGCCAGGCCCGGATTTTCTGCTGGTAAGAGACAGCAATGCCAGCGAGGCTTTAGAACCCTATTACGCAGGTTGGCGCTGGCGAATAGCTCCTTTGCGCACGCTGCCCAAGGATGCCGCGATACCCTTAAAAGCACTGCTTGAGCGCTTACCCCAGGACGCGCTGGTAGTACAATCAACGCCTTATGCGCTGACGCTTTGGTGGTGGGAGTCGCAAACCGCGGAGCGATTCGCGACCTATCTACCCGAATTTCATCAACTGCGCGATGCCCTGCGTGGCCACGCCGACCAGCCTTTCAGCCAGCCGTTAAAGGGCACTGAGCAGGTGTTGCCCAAAGCCAGTGATCATGAAGCCGGGCTGTCTTGATCGCGTGCTTGTATGGCCAATCCATTTGCTTCGATCACCGCTAACCAGTCGTTGAGTTGCTCAAGGTTCTCCTCGCTTAAGCCAGCGAACATCTCCTTGCGCGCCTGTTGGGCAACGTTATCAATCTGTTCCAACAGCGGCATCGCGGCTGGGGTAAGATAAATACGCTTGCTGCGGCGGTCATTGTCGCAGGCTCGGCGCTCAACCAGGCCTTGTTCCTCAAGCTGGCCAAGGGTGCGCACCAGCGAGGGCGCCTCAACACCAATAACGCGGGCGAGGTCGCACTGCGGGTGACCTTCGCCCAGACGCCACAGGTGATACAGCGTCACCCAGCGTGTTTGGGTTAAACCCAACGGCGCCAAACGCCGATCCAAGATGGAGCGCCATAAATGGGGCAAGCGTGCGATGCGAAATCCAATCGTTGAAGCCATAGGTAACTAGCTGCCAATAAATGTGAGTAGGCGAATTGTCATAAGCTGCGCCGCTGAATGCAAGGCGCATAACAATTCAATCTTCCGGCCGCGCTTCTTCATTATTAGGTCGACCAGGCACAAATCGCCGTAAGTTTAATCCACTTAGTCCGCTGGCGCGTATCTCTCCATCCGCTACGGAAGCTTGCTGGCTGTCGTCTGATACTTCAAAACGTATCAGTCCTAGCCTTTGTCCACTGCCCGTCATGATATCGATGCGCCAATCCCCAGCCGGATTTTCAGGGAAGTTTTGTTTGTGACTCCATGCGCGGTATCCCTCCTCGCGTCCGCCGTTGATATTGAGTTCCACAACGTCCATTGGCTCACCATTATGATGCCAAGCATGGGTAATAGTTTCACTTAACCCCCGCGGTGCCCGAATAGCGGTATACACATAAAGGCCATTCTCGCTAATGGCTTGAGGCGTTAGCGTCATTGAGCCCTGAGGGAGGCGTTGATCAACATCAAACGCAGGCGAGAGAGCGCTACTCGTCATCCATAAGCTGGCGGGAGGAACCCAAATGCGTCCAAGCCAAGCCCCATAGGCTAGTAGCAGCGTCAAGACAAAAAAAGCGCACCAGCGTTTGAGCGAGCGCTGCTTAAGCAAGTGCCAAAAACTTGGCAGGGCTAGCAAAATGGTGATTCCCAGGGCCAGTAGCAGACTTTGGCCGGTGGTGAGATGCACCATGATGGGTAGCGTGACCAGTAGTACCAGGAAAACGCACTGGGCATGAAAAACAAAATAGAGACTGCGCCAGCGCTCTGCAACTTTGAAGTAGAGCGGATCGATTATAGATAGCAGCGCCATGCCGCCCACCAACAGCGCAAACAGCGTTTGTCCGCTATTCCAAACGGTGGTGACTAAAATAAACGGCAGGGTGAAGAAAAGTGTTTCCTGGTGAATCATCTGCGCAATAAAGTTGGTCACGCCTCGTGGGGGGGTGGGGTGCCCACGTCGTGACAACCAGCGGCTGATCAAACCTTCGGAAAGTAATAGTGCCCAGGCGAACAGCAGTCCCAATGCTAATGCAGCGCCTAACCACTGTTGGCGATCGACCAGAAAGAAGCTGCCTAAACCGGCAGCGAACGCCATGGGGGGCCACAGCCAGCTCCACGGCTTTAGCCGTTCGACAATGCTTTCAATACGCCGCTGAACGGCCTCAATGCGCGATGGCGTGAGCAGTGCGCCCATAACAAGGTAACCTACAAAATTAAAAGAAGCGTGATCCTAGCAGTATGAACGCACGCAGGGGAGTGCTGGTCTCAATAGATGGGTGAATTAGGGTTTTTACGAAAAGTCGGCGAGCGAAGACTAGACAAGGCAAAAATACGAAAAAAGGACCGGGCTCGCGTTCGAGTTTACGGGTTGTAGATGAGCATTTTGAGGCGATTTTTAACGTCGTATAGTCGAGCGCAGGCAGTTTTCGTACAAACCCTAGCCAAAAGTCTGGGCTTGACGTTGCAAGGCAACTCAACCAAGCTAAGGTAATCAAACGACCGTATGAAAGTCGTGTAAAAGCCGTATGAGAAACGTGGCGGGTTCTCTTTTGAGAGCCAGCCCGAAAATGTGGAGAGAACGCGGATGATTTATCAAGGCAACGCCATCACGGTGACACATCGTGACACCCCGAGTGGCAATGATATTGCACTGCTCACTTTCGACCTGAAAGATGAGTCGGTTAACAAGCTCTCCAGCGCTGTGGTAGCAGAGCTCGGCGAGGCAGTGAAGGCCATTCAAGCCGAAAACGGCTTAAAGGGCTTATTGATTGCGAGCGGTAAAGATGTGTTTATCGTGGGCGCCGATATCACCGAGTTTCACGGCATGTTCTCCAAGGGTGAGGGGCAGATTGCCGAGATGCTTGAGCAGGTGCACGGTATCTTCAATGCCATTGAGGATCTGCCGTTCCCCACCGTTACTGCTATCAACGGCTTGGCGCTGGGAGGCGGCTGCGAAGTGTTGCTGACCACCGATTTTCGCGTAATGGGCGAGAAAGCCAAGATTGGACTGCCAGAAACCAAACTTGGCATTCTGCCCGGCTGGGGCGGCTGTGTTCGCCTGCCGCGCATTATCGGCGCCGATAACGCCATCGAGTGGATTGCCGGTGGCACCGAGAACCGTGCCGATGCCGCGCTAAAAGTGGGCGCTGTTGATGCAGTAGTAGCAGCCGAGCAGTTGGAAGAGGCCGCGCTGGATATTCTCGACCGTGCCAACGCCGGTGAGCTGGATTATCAAGCCCGTCGTGCTGAAAAGACCAGCCCACTGAAGCTCAACCCTATTGAGCAGATGATGGCCTTTGAAACCGCTAAGGGCTATGTCGCTGGTAAAGCAGGCCCCCATTACCCTGCGCCGGTTGAAGCGATCAAAGTGATCCAAAAAGGCGCGGGTGAAGAGCGTGGCCGCGCCCAGGCAATTGAAGCCAAAGCTTTCGCCAAGCTGGCGCTGAGCAGCGTAGCGTTTAACTTGGTGGGCCTGTTCCTAAACGACCAAGTGGTCAAGAAAAAAGCCGGTAAATATGAGAAGCAGGCCCAGCCGGTGAAACAAACCGCGGTGCTGGGTGCGGGCATTATGGGCGGCGGTATTGCTTACCAGAGCGCGTCGAAAGGCACCCCGATCCTGATGAAAGATATCAAGGACGACGCTATCGAGCTGGGTCTGAAAGAAGCCCGTAAGCTTTTTGCCAAGCAGGTAGAGCGCAACAAGCTGACCACCGAACAGATGGCGGAAAAGCTGACCAATATTCGCCCCACGCTCTCTTACGGTGATTTTGGCAACGTTGACCTGGTCGTCGAAGCGGTGGTTGAAAACCCCAAGGTTAAAGATGCCGTGCTGACCGAAGTGGAAGGTATGGTGAGTGAAAATACCATTCTCACCTCTAACACTTCGACGATTTCCATCAATCGCTTGGCGCAAAACCTCAAACGGCCCGAGAACTTCTGCGGTATGCACTTCTTTAACCCCGTGCACCGTATGCCCCTGGTGGAAGTCATTCGTGGCGAGAAAACCTCGGATGCCGCCGTTGCTGCTACCGTGGCCTACGCGCGAGCAATGGGTAAAACGCCGATCGTGGTTAACGACTGCCCCGGTTTCTTGGTCAACCGGGTATTGTTCCCTTACTTTGGCGGCTTTAGTTTCTTAGTTGAGCAGGGCGCTGACTTCCAGCGCGTTGATAAAGTGATGGAAAAGTTCGGCTGGCCCATGGGCCCGGCTTACCTGCTGGACGTGGTTGGCCTGGATACCGCGGTTCACGCTAATGAGGTGATGGCTGAAGGCTTCCCTGATCGTATGGCCCGCGAGGGTAAAACCGCCATTCAGGTCATGTACGACAATGAGCGTTTAGGTCAGAAGAACGATAAGGGCTTTTACGCCTACGAAGAGGACAAGAAGGGTAAGCCTAAGAAAGTGACCGATGAGGTCGCATACGCGCTGGTCAAAGAAGTGGTGAAGGAGCAAAAAGAGTTTTCCGACGAGGACATCATCGCGCGCATGATGGTGCCGCTGTGCTTGGAAACCGTACGTTGCCTGGAAGATGGCATCGTAGCTACCCCTGCTGAAGCCGATATGGCGCTGATTTATGGCATTGGCTTCCCGCCTTTCCGCGGTGGTGCGCTGCGTTACATCGACGCCATGGGCGTGGCTGAGTTCGTTAAGCTAGCAGAAGGCTTGGCCGACGAGCTGGGGCCGCTTTACGCGCCTACCGATAAGCTGCGTCAGATGGCTCAAAACAACGAGCAATTCTATTCCAGCAACAATTCTGCTACCCAGGCCTAACCACCACGCACAGGAGAAATATGATGAGTTTGAATCCAAGAGATATTGTGGTGGTTGACGGTGTTCGTACCGCCATGGCGAAAGCCAAGAATGGTGCTTTTCGCAACGTTCGCGCCGAGAATCTTTCTGCTGCCACCATGCAGGCGCTGTTTGACCGTAACCCTAACCTGGATCCCTCAGAAGTTGATGATGTGATCTGGGGCTGTGTCAACCAGACGCTCGAGCAGTCGATGAACATTGCCCGCAATGCGGCGATCATGACCGGCATTCCCCGCTCGGTGCCTGCGCAAACCGTTAACCGTTTGTGTGGCTCTTCGATGACGGCACTGCATATCGCCGCTGCTAATATCAAAGCGGGTATGGGCGACTTCTTTATCATCGGCGGCGTTGAGCACATGGAGCACGTCCCCATGGCCCACGGCGTTGACGTAAACCCGGCCGCCAGCAAATATGCAGCCAAAGCGGCGATGATGATGGGCCTGACCGCTGAACTGCTGGGTAAAATGCACGGCGTGTCCCGGGAAGAGCAGGATAAGTTTGGCGTGCGCTCTCACCAGCGTGCCCAGGCGGCGATGGAGAAGGGCTACTTTGACAACGAAATTATCGGTGTTGAAGGCCACGATCAGCGCGGCTTCAGGGTGATGGTTCAGCGTGATGAGGTTATCCGCCCTGATTCAACCCTGGAGTCTATGGCGAGCCTCAAGCCGGTATTTGACCCGCGTAACGGTACTGTGACCGCGGGTACGTCCTCGGCACTTTCCGTGGGAGCTTCGGCGATGGCGGTGATGAGCTACGAGCGCGCTCAAGCGTTGGGCTTAGAACCTATTGCACGAGTGCTTTCGACCGGTGTGGCAGGCTGCGATGCGTCCATTATGGGCTATGGCCCGGTGCCCGCGTCTAAGAAAGCGTTGAAGATCGCCGGTCTCTCCGCGGCGGATATCCAAACCGTTGAACTCAATGAAGCCTTTGCCGCACAGGGTATCCCGGTGCTGAAAGATCTCGGCTTCCTGGATGCAATGGATGACAAAGTGAACCTCAATGGTGGCGCGATTGCCCTCGGCCACCCGCTGGGCTGTTCGGGGTCGCGTATCTGCACCACGCTGCTTAACGTTATGCAGCAGCGCGATACCACCCTGGGCTTGGCGACCATGTGTATTGGTATGGGGCAGGGCGTTGCGACGGTGTTTGAACGCTTGAAATAATCACCTCGTTTTTCCCAGTTCCACTCAGTACCAGAAAACGGCATCCCTAGGGGTGCCGTTTTTAGCTGTTAAGCAGAAAGCATGTGAAAAGCCGCTATTCAGATTGAAACGCCGAGCGGTGGAAATCTGCTGCGGCTTGGACTTCGGCAATGCCGCAGGTATCAGGTACCGGCACAGTGTTGCCTGCTAGCACCGAAAGTACGGCTCTGGTGCCGTTGGCCAAGGATTCCAGGTTGTAGCCGCCCTCTAAGACAAACACCAAACGACCGTCGCAATGCTGTTCGGCTAGCTGTTGTAAAAAACCGGTTAAAGCGCCAAACCCTTGATAGGAGACATTCAGCGCTAAATCGTGCCAGTGGGGGTCAAAGCCGGCAGAAACCAAAATAATATCGGGCTTAAACCAAGCCGCAGCCGGGGCGAGGATGTCGTGAAATGCCTTCAGAAAAGCCTCATCGCCAGCCCCGGCGGGAAGCGGTACGTTGATGGTGGTGCCTTCAGCTAAACCAGCGCCCACTTCTTCCAGGTGGCCAGAGCCAGGGTAGAAGGGGGCGGCGCGGTGGATATCGAAAAACATCACGTCGGGCTCTGCCCAAAAGATATCCTGGGTGCCGTTGCCGTGATGGGCGTCCCAATCGACGATCAGCACCCGTTCGCAGCCCAGCGCGCTGCGAGCATGGGCCGCTGCCACCGCGACGTTATTGAATAAGCAGAAGCCTCTGGCACGAACGGGTTCGGCGTGGTGCCCCGGTGGGCGTACCAGGGCAAAGGCGCTTTTAGCGCGTTTCTCCATCACCGCCTCTACGGCGGCAATGGCCGTTCCGGCGGCGACTTCGGCGGCATCTACGCTTCCCGGTGAGACCGCCGTAGTGTCGACATCCAACCAGGCATTTTTGCCGCGCAAACTGAAAATATCGCTTAGATAAGAAGTGGTATGCACTCGAGCGAGTTGTTCATGGGTGGCCGCTTTACCTCCTTCAGTTTGCAGACCCGCGATGGGTGCTCGCGCCAGCAGCTGTTGAATAGCTCTTAATCTGCCTGGGTGTTCAGGGTATTTCCACGGCACCGGGAGTCCTGCTAGCAGGTGTCGAATGCGCTTATCGATCCGTTGAGGTAAAAAGTCGGCATCGATGTTGGGTTCGTGAGCGAGAACGCGATCATCATAGAAGGCAATGACATTATGCATAATAGCTACCTAGTGTATGTGCGTTGAGTAACCGCAGTAATGCCAGCAAGGCACTGTAATCTTTCAATCGCACAGTGAGCACGACATGCTTAGCTACAGTAAGGCAGGCTAGTCGTGGTTATACAATGCCACTCTCAACACTAAACGCTAGCGTCATGCTGAGTTCTTCTACCTGTTCTGCAAACGAGGGCTGCCACTCGCCGCGCAAAATGAGCGGTGGCTGTACCCATCGCCAGCGAAGGCCAGTAATAATGCTCTCCACTGCGCGCTGGGTGCCCGTGCCGTCATGCCCTGCGCGAATATAAAGTGCGCAGAGCAACCCCTGCTTTTCTTCAAGTACAGGATAGTAGCTGCGATCAAAAAAATCCTTCAGCGCGCCGCTCATATACGCCAGGTTTTCCGTGGTGCCGAGCAGAACCGCATCGCAGGCCAGCACATCGTCAGGGCCCGCTTCCAGGGGGGCTTTGACCACGCAGTGCACCTGCTCAAGATCAGGGTGGCTAGCGCCTCGGTACGCAGCCTCGCGTAGGGAGAGCGTATTTGCTGAAGGGGCGTGAGCGACAATTAACAGCTGTTTTTTGAACTCAGATGTCATGGCAGTGGCCTAAATGAGGAGTCAATATCCGAAAGGTTGCACCCAACGTTGAAAATGCCACACTGATTCAGTGACGTTAACTAGTGAGGCTATATGCCCAGCAAGCCATCGATCAATGTCTTTTACGATGCCCAGTGCCCGCTGTGCCGCCAAGAGCGTCACCGCTATGAACGCTGGTCGGGACGTCATGCTGATGATATTGGCTGGCTTGATGTGAGCGAACATCATCAGGCGCTGCGGGAAAAGGGCGTTGCCCCTGACACAGCGCTGCGTTCTCTGCATATTGAAACCGCGCAGGGCCAACTGATAGAGGGTATCGATGCTTACCGCCTGCTAATGGCGCGTATCCCCTTGCTGGTGCCGGTCGCCTGGGTCATTGGTCTACCGGTAATTAAACCAGGATTGCGAAAGCTATATGATGTTTGGGTAAAGCGCCGCCTGCAGAAACAGGGGAGGTGGCCCACTTAGTATTCTTGCAAAGGTCTCAAAGTCTAGACTGTGTGCGAAACACTCATTAGATAAACCAAGGAGAGAAGCATGGCATTTGCACTTTCATCAATGAAGGTTACCAGCCCAGCGTTTGCTGATCATCAAGCGATCCCTTCTAAACATACGGGAGAGGGCGAAGATGTTTCGCCAGCGCTTGCTTGGCAGGGCGCGCCCGAAGGAACTAAAGGGTTTGCGGTGATCTGCCACGACCCTGACGCTCCGCTGGTCAAGGAAGGCAGCTACGGCTTTGTACACTGGGTGCTTTATAACCTGCCTGGTGATGTTCAAGAATTAACCGAAAAGAGCGCTGTGGGTACTGTCGGCGCTAACGATAAAGGCGATACAGGGTATTGTGGCCCGATGCCGCCAGAAGGGCACGGTAAGCACCTTTACTACTTTTGGGTGCTGGCGCTGGATCACCAAACCTCGCTGCCTGAAGGACTTACGCTGGCTGAACTGCTCAAAGAGGTAGAGCCTCACCTGCTGGGCATGAACCGTTTGGTGGGCACTTACCAGCGCGATTGATCTAGCCTCTGGCTGGACATTTTGCGTAACCCGTGTAGGCTCCATCGCTTTCTTAGACCTTGTATTAGTCTTATTTAATAGCCATGTGATGGAGCCGTTTGATGAGTGATCTGCCTAACTGTCCTGCCTGTGCCTCTGAATTTAGCTACGATGATGGGCTGCAGTATGTCTGCCCAGAATGCGGCCATGAGTGGTCAAAGGTAGCAGAAGAGCAGGGCGCTGATGATGCTTCGGGCGTACGTGATGCCAATGGCAATATGTTGGTCGACGGCGATAGTGTCACGGTGATAAAAGATTTGAAGGTTAAGGGCAGTTCCCTGGTAGTTAAAGTGGGTACCAAAGTAAAAAGCATCCGCTTGGTGGACGGCGATCACGATATCGACTGCAAAATTGACGGTATCGGCCCCATGAAGCTCAAATCGGAGTTTGTTAAGAAAGCTTAAAGCCAGTGCAGGTAGTCAAAAAAATAGCCCCCTGGCTTTAGCCAGGGGGCTATTTGCTTATCTACCGCCAGATATTAGTTACGCAGTGGCATTAATCTGCGTGCCTACGCTACCGCTGGTGGCCAACTGAGCCTCTGCAGCGCCGTCCATTAGTGCCGTTATCTGTGCTGCTTGTCCATCTAACGCTTCTTTAAAAACGCTGAACTGAGCCTCTTGGACGGCTTGTGCATGCCTCATATCCAGCGTTGCGTTTACCATATTGTTGACTGCTGCATCCATAGTCTTCCTCCTCTAAATATCGCGATGCCTCACACAGTAGAGGCACCTAATACTCTTTGACGCTAGCAGAGGCGGCTCGTCAATGCAAAGCAGGCGATACCCACAGTAATAGCTTTTTTAAATGATAATGATTGCTGTTTTTGATGTGATCAGCGGCGAACGTGCTGTTATTTTGCGTAAATTGCTATCCATTTTGCTCTAGGGCTTCACATCAAATTTATACAGGACTAAAATGGTACTCAATTGACGCGGCAACCATTTGGTTAGCTGCGTACTGATGACATAAAGGGAGTCGACATGCTTAAGCTTTCTCGGCTGACAGACTATGCCGCGGTGGTTATGGCGCAAATTGCCCGCCACCCCGAGGCGTCGCATGCAGCGACAGAGTTAGCTGAGGCCGTGCAGTTGCCCCATCCGACGGTGAGTAAAACGCTCAAAATGCTGGTGCGGGCAGGACTGCTGGTTTCCCAGCGCGGTGCCCAAGGGGGTTACCGCCTTGCCCGGCCCGCATCGCAGATCACCGCCGCCGATATTATTGCGGCGATTGAAGGCCCCGTCGCCATGACCGAGTGCAGCCAGGCAGAAGGCGATTGTGAGCTTGTGGCTACCTGCGGTGTGGCCGACAACTGGCAAAGGGTCTCACTGGCCATGCGCACGCTGCTTGAAAGTGTGACGCTGGCGCATTTAGCCGATACAGCGCCGATTAAGCTGCCGGTGCAACTGCCTATTCAAACGATCAGCCTGTCGGCAGCGTCTGCATAACAGCAGCGTAAGCACAGCAGGCCCTATTTATTATTAAAGGCGATGACCTCGCCACCCAACTGCCCGGAGGGTATCACCATGGCAAGCGAAGAAATGGAACAGTTGGTTCGTCGCGAATACAAAGATGGCTTTGTAACCGATATTGAGAGCGACACCCTGCCACCTGGCCTGGATGAAAACACCATCGCCTTTATCTCTAACAAGAAAGGCGAACCGGAGTGGATGCTGGAGTGGCGCCTGGATGCCTACCGCCAGTGGCTGAAGATGGAAGCCCCTTCCTGGGCGCATCTGGACTATCCGCCGATTGATTACCAATCGATTTCGTATTTCAGTGCGCCGAAGCGTCCAGAAGATCGCCCCCAGAGCCTGGATGAAGTGGATCCTAAGCTGCTGGAAACCTACGAAAAGCTGGGAATTCCGCTGCACGAGCGTGCCGCGTTGGCAGGCGTTGCCGTCGATGCGGTATTCGACTCCGTTTCAGTCGCCACCACCTTCAAAAAGCAGCTTGGCGAAGCAGGCGTGATTTTCTGCTCCATCTCCGAGGCTATCCGCGACTACCCAGAGCTGATCAAACAGTATTTGGGCACCGTGGTTCCTGTGGCAGACAACTACTTCGCGGCGCTGAACTCCGCCGTGTTTACTGATGGTTCCTTTGTGTTCGTGCCGGAAGGCGTGACCTGCCCAATGGAGCTGTCCACTTACTTCCGCATTAACGCGGCCAACACTGGCCAGTTTGAGCGCACGCTAATTATTTGTGAAAGCCGTGCCCAGGTCTCCTACCTGGAAGGCTGTACCGCGCCGATGCGCGACGAGAATCAGCTCCACGCCGCAGTAGTAGAGCTTGTCGCCTTAGACGATGCTTACATCAAATACTCTACCGTTCAGAACTGGTATCCCGGTGACGAGAATGGAGTTGGCGGTATCTATAACTTTGTGACTAAGCGCGGCGATTGCCGTGGTGACCGTTCACGGATTAGCTGGACCCAGGTAGAGACCGGCTCGGCGATTACCTGGAAGTACCCCTCCTGCGTACTGCGCGGCAAAGACAGTATCGGTGAGTTCTACTCTGTAGCGGTGACCAACGGTCGCCAACAGGCCGATACCGGCACCAAGATGATCCATATTGGCGAAGGCACACGCTCGTATATCGTCGCCAAAGGTATCTCCGCCGGTCGCAGCGATCAGTCCTATCGTGGTCTGGTGAAAATCGGCCCACGGGCCAAAGGGGCGCGTAACTTTACCCAGTGCGACTCATTGCTGATCGGCGATAAGTGCGGTGCGCATACCTTCCCTTATCAGGAAATTGGCAACAGCACGGCGACCATTGAGCACGAAGCGACCACCTCAAAAATCGGTGAAGACCAGCTGTTCTATTGCCAGAGCCGCGGTATCTCCGAAGAGGACGCCGTCAGCATGATTGTTAACGGCTTCTGTAAAGACGTCTTCCAAGAGCTGCCCATGGAGTTCGCCGTTGAAGCCGAGGCGCTGCTCAATGTGACCCTGGAAGGCGCGGTCGGCTAACCGCTGGTCATTTATTTTACTTAATTATATTAGCGTCGCCGTAGCGACTCGCCAGAATCAGAAGGTAATCAATATGTTGCAAGTGAATGATTTACACGTCTCCGTCGAAGGTAATGAAATCCTCAAAGGCCTTACCCTGACCATCAAGGCAGGGGAAGTGCACGCCATTATGGGGCCAAACGGCGCGGGTAAATCGACGCTATCCGCGGTCATCGCCGGTAAAGATGGCTACGAAGTCACCCAAGGCACGATTACCTTTGAAGGCAAAGACGTGCTCGAGATGGAGATTGAAGAGCGCGCCCAGGCCGGTTTACTACTGGGTTTCCAGTACCCGGTGGAGATTCCAGGGGTAAAAAACATCTACCTGCTAAAGGCTGCGCTTAATGCCCAGCGCGTAGCCCGCGGTGAAGGCGAAATGCCCGCACCGGAGTTTATGAAACTGGTCAAAGAGAAGCTGGGCTTCATGAAAATGGATGCCAGCTTCCTTCAGCGCGCCGTTAACGAAGGTTTCTCTGGCGGTGAGAAAAAGCGCAACGAGATCCTGCAAATGCTGGTGCTGCAGCCGAAGCTCGCCATGCTGGATGAGATCGATTCGGGTTTGGATATCGATGCCATGAAGGTCGTCGCCGATGGCGTTAACAGCCTGCGCGCTGAAGACCGGGCCATTCTGCTGGTGACTCACTATCAGCGCCTGCTGGATTACATCGTGCCGGATAAGGTTCATGTCCTGGTCGATGGCCGTATCGTTAAAACTGGCGACGCTGAGCTTGCGAAGCAGCTGGAAGCCAACGGATACGAAGGTATCGAGGAGTCTGTGGCATGAGCGATACGCAAACCTTTTTAGATACGCTGAAGGCGCGCAGCTCGAACTACACGGCGGAGCCCACCTGGATCGCTGCGCGCCGCCAGGCGGGCGCTGCGCGTTTTGAAGCGCTGGGTTTCCCCACTCGTCGTGACGAAGAGTGGAAGTACACCGATGTGCGCTCGATCGCCCAGGGTAACTTTGCCCTCGCCGACAACGCCGAGTTCTCCCAGGCCAGCGCCGCGGCACTCACGCTGCCGATTGATGCTTACCGCCTGACGTTTGTGGATGGCGTTTTCTCATCGGCGCTTTCGGATGTGGATTCACTGCCGTCAAGCGTTCAAGTGTTACCGCTTTCCAAAGCGCTAGCAGAGAACCACGAAGCCGTGGGTGGCCCGTTGGGGCGTTTAACCGGGGTCGATTTTTCGCCCTTCGCCGCGCTAAACACCGCCTTTATGGAAGAGGGCGCCGTGGTTCGCATTGCCCCAGGAACCGTGGTTGAAAAACCTATCCTGCTGCAGTTTCTGTCCCGTGCGGGCGAGCCGGTAATGTGTCACCCGCGAGTGCTGGTGGAAGCTGGGGGTCGCAGCGAAGCTACAGTGATTGAGCACTACACCGGCGAAAGCGAGGCGACTAACTTCACCAACGTAGTTGGCGAGCTGATGCTTGATCGTGGCGCTATTCTGGCCCACTACAAGCTGCAGGAAGCGCCGCTGGGTGATATGCACGTGGCAAGCATCCACGTCGAGCAAAGCCGCGATACCCGCTATACCTCCTACAACCTGAGCTTGGGCGGCGCGCTGGTGCGCAACGACCTGATCAGCGATTTGAACGGCCAGGGTGCAGAAACCAACTTCCTGGGGCTGTTCTTTGGTCAGGGTCGTCAGCACGTCGATAACCACACCAAGGTAAACCACAATGCGCCGCTGACGTTCTCCAATGAGAACTACAAGGGCATTCTGGATGACCGCGCCCACGGGGTGTTTAACGGCAAGGTGTACGTCAAGCGCGATAGTCAGAAGATTGAAGGTTTCCAGAGCAATCAAAACCTACTGCTATCGGATCGCGCCCACATCGATGCCAAGCCCGAGCTTGAGATCTACGCGGATGACGTCAAGTGCTCACACGGCACCACCACGGGTCAGTTAGACGAAGAGGCGATCTACGCGCTGCGTACTCGCGGTATTGATGAAGCCACTGCCCGTGGGCTGCTAACGCTCGCTTTTGCTGGCGAGGTGTTGGACAAAGTGACTCTGGATGCAATTGCCGAGCGTGTTGAGTTAGCGGTCGCTGGCAAACTGCCCGAGCGCTTCAATCTTGCCGGACTTGTCGAAACGTCTGTCTCACTTAACGACTAGCGCCACTATCCAATCAGGAGCGTCTGATGCCACATTCCGTTATTGAGCCAACGCCTAGCCCTTTGCAAAATAGCCCTTTACAAACAAGCCCTTTACAAACAAGCCCTTTGCAAGCGAGCCCTGAACAGGCGACTTTTGATGTTATGCGCTTGCGCCAGGACTTTCCGGTGCTGGCCCGTGAGGTGCATGGCAAACCGCTGATCTATTTAGACAACGCGGCAACCAGCCAGACACCTCAGCAGGTGATTGATGTGTTTAGCGATTACTACTCGCGCTATAACGCCAACATTCACCGTGGGTTGCATACCCTAGCCGATGAGGCGACGGCGGCGTTTGAAGGCACGCGGCAACGGGTTAAGGCGTTCCTTAATGCGGAAGATGCGCGTCAGATCATCTTTACCCGTGGCACCACCGAAGCGATTAATCTGGTCGTTCATAGCTGGGGGCGTACAAACCTTGCTCCCGGTGATGAAGTGCTGATTTCCATGCTTGAGCACCACTCCAACATTGTGCCCTGGCAACTGCTGGCCGCCGAGATTGGCTTTACCATCAAGGTGATTCCCGTTGAGGCCAACGGCGCCCTGGATATGGCCGCTTACCGCGAGCTGCTGAGTGAGCGCACTAAGCTGGTGGCGGTTAACCATGTCTCTAACGCCCTGGGTACCGTTAACCCAGTGCAAGAAATGGCAACGCTCGCCCATCAGCAGGGTGCGCTGATTCTGATTGATGGCGCTCAGGCAGCACCGCACCAAGTGGTTGATGTGCAGGCCATCGACGCCGACTTCTATGCTTTCTCAGGCCATAAAGTGTATGGCCCCACCGGCGTTGGCGTGCTTTACGGCAAGCAGGCGCTGCTTGAAGCCATGCCGCCCTGGCAGGGCGGTGGGGAGATGATCCGCACTGTCTCCTTTGACGCGGGTACTACTTTCGCCGCTATTCCGCATAAGTTTGAAGCGGGCACGCCCGCTATTGCAGAGGTGATTGCCCTGGGCCGTGCCCTTGAGTGGATGGAGAGCACGGGTATCGCCGCCATCGGCACCTGGGAAGGGCAACTGCTTGACCACGCGACTCAGGCCGTTGGCCAAATCGATGGCCTGCGTATTTTAGGCACCGCGCCGCAAAAAACAGGGGTATTATCCTTTGTGGTGGAGGGGGCTCACGCGCAAGATATCGGCCTGCTGATCGATCAGCTCGGCGTTGCTATTCGCACCGGCCACCACTGTGCACAGCCGTTATTGCATCACTTCGGGGTCGACGCGACGTGCCGTGCGTCATTTGCGGCGTATAATACCCTTGATGAAGTGGATCGCTTTGTTGAAGCACTCCAGCGTGTCATTGGTATGGTGCGTTAAGGTCGGTTCTGTAAGGATCGTCATTTAAGGACAGTTATGGATTTTGAGCAAGTTGCCAGCCTCGAACGTGGCCAACAGTTGCCGCTCCAGCGCGATGTGGAGGCCATTGCCATTCCGTTTGGTAGTACGGAAACACTGGCTGAAGATAGCGTTGTTAGCGTTATGCAGGCGAAAGGCAGTACGGTAAGCGTTGGCTTCGAGGGGCGACTCTACCTGATAGAAGGGAGCAACCTGGATGCCCTGGGGCTTGAGCCGCTACCACGCCCTACGTTGCCCGAAACGGCTAGCGAGGAAGAAATCGAGCAGTTCGTGTGGGAACAGCTACGTACCTGCTTTGATCCGGAGATCCCGGTCAATATCGTTGATCTGGGTTTGGTTTATGGTTGCCGCATCGAGCGCCTTATCAGCGGTGAGCGGCTTGTGACTATTCGCATGACGCTGACGGCGCCCGGCTGTGGGATGGGCGATGTAATCGCGGCAGATGCGCGCAATAAGATTCTCGGTGCGCCGCAGATCAGTAAAGTGCACACCGAAATACTCTTCAGCCCGCCCTGGAGCCGTGACATGATGAGTGACGAGGCCAAGCTTGAACTCGGCATGTTTTAGGCCTGCCGGGTTAAGCCCGGCTGGGGAGCTGGATGTATAACGCGTTATTGACGTGGTCGAAGCGTTTTTTAATGTCGCTAGGAGCGCTATTGCTGCTGGCGACATTGCTGTTTATGGGTGGCAATTTTTGGGTGCTAGCGACGACCGCCGCTTATATTGAGCGTCAGCCGCAGCAGTGTCGCCCGGCAGAGGTGGGAATTGTCTTTGGCACGTCTCACTGGACACGAGGAGGAGGGCGGAACCCTCACTTTCACGCGCGTATGCGAACCGCGGCTACTTTAATCGAACAGTCCCAAGTCGAGCATCTTTTGCTTTCAGGGGATAATCGTACCCAAGCTTATAACGAGCCACGGGCAATGTGGCGCGAGCTGCATCGACGCGGGGTCGCCTCTGAACAGTTGACCATGGATTTTGCAGGCTTTAGTACCTACGATACGCTAGCGCGTGCCCGGGATGTCTTCCAGTTGGAGAAAGCTCTGTTGATCACTCAGAGCTGGCATCTTCCCCGCGCGGTCTATATTGGTCGTGAACTAGGTATCGATGTCACTGGCTGTGTGGCGGATGACCCTACGGTAACGGTAGGATGGCGTTTAAAACTGCGCGAATGGGCAGCGCGCGTAGCTACCCTAGGCGATCTCTATATATGGGGGAGGGAGCCCTATTTTCTCGGTACCCCCGAGCCCATCGAGCTGCCCCGGCGGGCGCCCATCGACCTTATTCTGCCTTCGCTAAACGAGCGCTTTGCAGCTCCTTAACGATGCGTTTTGCGTTTCTGCAGCGCATATAGCTCGCGGATAAGCTTACGGCACCCCTGCATACACTCCTCTACCACCGGTTCGATCGGATCAGGTAGTGGATGGGTATACAACGAGGAGAGCGCCTGCATTAATACACGCTCTTGCTCCAACAGCTCATTGATTAGCACTTGGCTATCGTTGCCGACAAAGCTTTTTAGACGGCTCCACAGCCATAAAAAATCATCGCGCTCAACGTCCGCATCCCGGGGCAGCATTTTCAAATGCGCACGGGCAAGCTCCTGCAACTGGCGCATCTGCTTAAGCCGTGCAGCATAGTGCGGCTTTAAAGCGTCACGCAGCGAGGGGCGCAGGCGTTCAATATTGTCTTGGAAATAATCAATGCTATCGGCCAGCGCTTCCAATACGCTGTCCATCGCCACTTGGCGATTATCGAGAAACATGAGCGTCTACCTCCTTCGGTGACGCAGATTGTGGGGGTGACAGCGACGATTTGCCACCCCCGAAGCGGATTATTTTAATATTTTGCCTTAGCCTTTAGGCTTGGGCGGCGCTTTACGGGCTGGCGTGGCGTTTCTTTCAATGTGTTCAATAATCATTCCGGCAATATCTTTGCCGGTAGCGCTCTCAATGCCTTGTAAACCAGGCGAGGAGTTAACCTCCATAATCACCGGGCCGTGATTAGAGCGTAGCAAGTCGACACCGGCAACGCGCAATCCCATGGCCTTTGCCGCACGAATGGCGGTAGAGCGCTCTTCCGGGGTGATTCGGATCACGCTGGCGGAGCCACCACGGTGTAGGTTCGAGCGAAACTCGCCATCCGCCGCCTGACGCTTCATCGAGGCGACGACCTTATCGCCGATCACGAAGCAACGAATATCAGCGCCACGCGCCTCTTTGATGTACTCCTGCACCATGATATTGGCCTTCATGCCCATGAACGCCTGGATTACTGATTCTGCTGCTTGGTTGGTTTCTGCCAACACCACGCCAATTCCCTGAGTACCTTCAAGCAGCTTGATGACCAACGGTGCACCTTTGACCATGGTGATCAAATCAGGAATATCGTCAGGCGAGTGGGCAAAGCCGGTAATTGGCAACCCCAACCCTTTGCGCGACAGCAACTGCAGTGAGCGCAGTTTATCCCGTGAGCGGGTAATGGAGACGTTATCGTTGATAACGTAGGTGCCCATCATCTCAAACTGACGCAACAGCGCGCAGCCGTAAAAAGTGACCGATGCGCCAATGCGCGGGATCACTGCATCGAAAGGCTCAATCTCCTGGCCTTTATAGTGAATCGAAGGGTGATGCGAGGTAATGCTCATATAGCAGCGCAGCGTGTCCACCACGCGGGCGGTGTGCCCACGCTGCTCTGCGGCTTCAACCAAGCGGCGAGTAGAGTACAGATTGCGATTGCGTGACAGCAGAGCGATATGCATTTAAAGGACTCCGAGCCTAGATTAAGGCAACTAATAAGGGGTTAAGGCTCACCGTGCAAAAATGCAGCGCCGGGGGCTACTAGCAGGCGGCGCATGGCGCGGCGTCCTAGTAGCATTGGGTGACGCATATTGCTGCGGTCAGTAAGCGACAGTTCAACAGGAAAGTTCAAATCGCCCATCTGCATGGGAGTACGTATCACATAACGCCACTCGCTATGACCGTTGGAGCTGGTGACCTGGCGCCGATCATGCAAGTGCAATCTGTAGCGGTGGGCCGGCGTGTCCGGGCCGCCACTGTGGGTGATAAAACTTACCCACAGTTGACCATGTTCATCTTCATGTGTCTCTATCTCTTCTGCATGCAGCGCAGAAGTACGTGCGCCAGTGTCTGCTTTACAGCATAGGTGAAGCCCTAGCTCAGGTAGCGTCACCATCTCGCGGCGGCCAATGACCGCTTTGGCCTGATAGGGTAATTCCTTCACTGCTCACTCCTTGCAATTAAAAGTGACAACATCAAATCATATATTCCTGTGTGACATCATCAGGTTCAAACGGCGTTGAATAGGCGAGCCTTCAGGCGCATCCCGCAATGCCATCATGACCGGTAAACGTAGTCGTGGTATTAACGCTATATCACGCACTACGGCGGCAAAGTCGCTGCGCTCATCTTCTGCCAAGCGTTGCAGAAAAAGTGGCAGGCGCTGAGCGTCTTCCAGATAGCTCCAACCGCGCCCGGCGATGGCCGCTAGCACATCCGGCCCGCAGGCCGCTGTGTCATTGAGCAAGGCCGTGTACCAACTGCCCACCGCTGAAGCCTCCGTATTCCCCACTGCGCGCAGACAGGCACACAGGGTTTCAATGTCGCCTACTTGGGCGGCGGCTTCACCGCGCCGCTGCAGTGCGTCGACCAACGCCTGTGGCAAGGGCTGGTGCTCTAAACAGTAGCACAGGGAGTGAATCACGGTGGTTGGCAGGTCAGGCAGTCGCATCGCTAGCGATTCAGCCTCAGCCGTTTCCATACGCACAGCGTAATCGGCAATCCCCTGTAACCCCAAGGCCTGCCAGTCAATCGTTTGTTGGCCGCTTAAGTAGGCCTCAACCGGCTCAAAATGCTGGCTGGCTGGCAGCCCCTTATCATGGGTTGCGCGAGCATTGAGCATAGCCTGAAAAGTGACACTAGGCGTGAAAGCGAGGGGATTATCCTTCATTAAGTGATCCACGTCCGCTGTTTCTTCACGGCCTACCTGGGAAACGGCGCGGCCGAGCGTTTCCAGTAGGCGATTTAAAAACGCATCGCGCTGGGCAGGAGCAATTATGCCCTGCTCATCCAGCGGCAGGGCCAGGAACCAAATGGCTGGTTCGGGCATATCGCCAAGCCGAAACACGATGGCGAGGCGCGCCTGGCCCTGCCAGGGTTCTGGCCAAGCTATTTCGCCACTTTCAAAAGTAGCCAACGATTCCCGTGGGCAGGGGATGACGTGGCGCCCCATATGGTAAAGGGAAACCTCGCCACCGCTGCGGGTGAAAAACTCATCAAGGGTTTGAATTGGTTGCATGACATCCTTCCGCGTTGCAAGCATGCACTCTACCTTGCTGATGTGGCACTGTCAGCCGCAGTAACTGATAAAACATAGTGTTAATGACACTACCGTAAGGTATTGGCATTAATGACAATGCGGTTAAAAATTAATCAACTTTGCCAAAGCCCCATGAGAGCACGCGCTGCGACACCTTTCCATAGTTTATCCACAGGCTCGTGCAGGTTTTCTGTGAGTCTATGGATAACTCCCCGCAAGCGTTGATAGGTGGCAAGGTGCCCGCCGAGCGGGGATAATGGGCAGTCGATACACTTATTCATTTTCCAAGGTAGTGACAAGCGACTTTATGAGTACTTATCAACCGCTGCAGACAGCGCTTTTAGAGCTTGAAGCGTCGATGAAAGCCGCCGATTTATGGCGCATGCCAACACCCGATGCAGAGGCATTCGCCAGCCAGCAGCCGTTTTGCATCGACACCATGTCGCTGCCGCAATGGATACGCTTTGTGTTTATTGCCCGCTTGAACGCTTTGATTGATGCCTGTGCCGCCATGCCCGCAAAGTGCGAGGTCGCGCCCGCCGTGGCAGCCTACTTGCAGCAGGAAAAAACACCTGCCCACCATCAACTGCTCATCGTGCGGGCAGTAGAGAAAGTCGACCAGATCGTTACCGAGAGCTGATAGAAAGCTTTGAAAGGGAAGCGCTGATAGGAAATCGTTGGAGGTAGGGTACGTAGAGTAATAGCAACGAAAAGCCTGCCAGAAAGGCAGGCTTTTGGGGATAACTTTTAAAGAGGCGATTTTACCGACGGCTTAGAAGCGGTAACTCAGCCCGGCCATGACCACGAGAGGATCGATCTCAACGGTACCTGCTGCCGCACCGTTAACGCTGGCATCGGTATCGATGTCGATATACCAGGCCGCGGCGTTCAGCGCCCAGTGGTCATCAATAAGTAGATCAACACCTACTTGACCCGCCGCGCCCCAGGAGTCATCCAGCTCTAAATCACCAATCGTCAGCTCTTCATCGGAGAAGAAGGTGTAGTTAACACCCGCGCCGACATAGGGCTGTACGCGTGACTGAGTGCCGCCCAGTGGGTAGTACTGCAGCGTTAGGGTAGGTGGTAAGTGCTTGGTCGAGGCGATATTAGCGCCGTTCAAATGAATATCGTGTTCAAACGGCAGCGCCGCAAGAAGTTCTACGCCGACTTTATCGTGAAAGCGATAGCCCAGGGTGAACGCGAAATTGGTTTCATCCTGTACATCCACGGATAGCGCACCGTTGGCCAGAGAACCGTTGTCGCTGGTGGGAGCGATTTTGGCAACGCCAACGCGGGTGAAGAAATCGCCAGCGCCGTAGGCGAATGCTTGGCTGCTGGTCATCAATGCCGCAGCAGCAACAGTAGATACAAGTAAGGTAGGCAGGGCGGCTTTACGCATGGGTTCACTCCTGGTGTTAAAACAGAAAGTTTCAAACGACTAAATGCAAAGCTGGGCGGCCATTCGATAGCCGTTTAACGATGGAGCCAGTGTAACGAGACCCAGGGAGTGGATTATTGATCTAGGGCAAGGGTTGTTAGACAAGCGTTATTGTGGGAAGGGTGGTGCCAAGGGAGGTCGAATTCAGGAGTGGGCTGCTGGTTATTTGGGTTATCCCCGTGGGCTGATTTATGCACAATCTCACGAAGTATTTTTAGTTTTTGGTGCGTGTTTTTCTGGAACGCTCAGCAAGATACACGCTCAAATATTTCGGAATATTTTTATAAAAATCAATTTAAACAGTTGTTTGTAAAAAACTGCCCGTGTTTATAGGCAATGCAAAAGAGGGGTAGGAATGATTGTGAGCATGCGCATTTTTATAGCGAGTTTTTAAATGGAAAGGGATGGTTTTCATTTCTATTAATATATTGTAGGTTTTTTTTGGACTGCGTTTCACGGACAAATGCGCATACGCATGAATAAACTGTTACGCGTCATGATAGAGCGAGTACATTGAACCCCGAATATTTTATGAGAGAGGGCTTGACCGAAGGCCGAAAAGCAAGAGGCATTTGTGGTAATAATCCGCCCGTCGGGTGTGTCTTAGTCTATGACGGCATGATCGTTAGCAGGGGGCATACCGGCCGACCTGGAGAGCATCATGCGGAAGCCATGGCGTTGGCTGACTTGAAAGATGGCCTGAAGGATGTCTCCGCCTTTGTCACACTTGAACCATGCTCATTCCAAGGGCGAACCCCTTCCTGTGCTAGAGCTCTGGCAAGAAGTGGTATCAAGTCCGTATTCGTGGGCATCATAGATCCTGACCCAAGAAATAATGGCGCCGGAATTCGCATTCTAAAAGCCGCCGGTGTAAAAGTTTCGGTCGGATTGCTAGCCGAGGAAGTGCAAAACGACCTAGGCGCGTACCTTGCGCTAAACACTTAATAATCCAAGGCAGTAGACATATTTTGCTTCGCTGCGCTCAAAACGCAAAATATGCCCCTGCTTGGGATGTTAAATGCCAGTGACCGCGAGATCCAGTGCGGCAATAATGCGATCTCTGAAGTGCGAGAGGGTGCCGACGGGATTCTTTAGGTGCTTTTCTGGCACCGAGGAAATCTGCGGAGTGAGCAAGAGCAACGTCTGATCGTTGAACGTTATCTCTGGCGTGAGGCCCCGCATGGCCTGTTCGCCAAAAGCAGAGCGTCTTGCCAAAGGGATAACGATACGAGTGGTCAAGTCGGTCAGAAGGGCGCTTTGAATGTCTATCAGGTAAGGATAGTGCGCTTTGCTGGTTTTACTTGGGTTAGGGTAAACGTCGAATTGTGCCATCAAAACTCCCGGAATTCGTCGCCAAAGCATCCATGTTGCTCAACGAATTCGTTATAGTTCTTGATCGCACTGCGGTTTTCTTCGACCCATTGAGCGGCCTCCCGTTTCGCAAGCTCTTCCTTCAGCGCCCGCTCAAGGGTGGCTGAAAGGTTAATGTTCAGAGCGCGGGTCTTGTTGAGTAGGTCACTGTTCACAGACAGGTTTGCTGCCTTTCTGGGTGCGGCTGTATCGTAAAGTTCTGGCATTTTTTCCCTCCACAGAGTGGTGACCAATATTATTATAGATTATGCGCACTAGAGTGCGCATTCAAGAGAGCATTTAACAAATTGCTGCACGCGGAAAAATTACTCGCTACGCTCTCAATTTTCCGGTGAGTAAAGCGGTAGGTCTCCACGATGCATATTCTTATTACCGGGGCAGCAGGCTCTGGAACAAGCACACTCGGCAAGGCTCTCGCCAAGGAGCTGAATGCCTCCTTCTTGGAGGCCGATGACTTCTATTGGCTAGAAACCAATCCGCCGTTCACGAAGAAAAGACTCGTAGATGAAAGGCGTAGGCTGATCATGTCGAGCCTGGAAAACTATCCGAACGCAATTGTCTCAGGATCTGTGATGAAATGGGGCGAGCAGATTGAGGATGCTTTTGATGTGATTATCTTTCTTTATGTGGAAGCCCATATCCGTTTGAAGAGGCTACGGGAAAGAGAGATCTATCTTTTTGGCGTAGCAGATGCCGACTTCCCGGAATGGGCGGCACAGTATGATCAAGGCACTGCGCCGGGAAGAAGTCTCGCCAGGCACCGGTCATGGCTAGAACAACGCTCATGTCCCGTCATAAAGCTAGAAGGGGCTAAGTCAGTATCTGAGCAAATAGAATATTTAAGGCGTAAAGGCCTAACTAACTACTTCAGTTGACCGTCCAAAGCGCTGCCGCGCTTCGATCGGCAACTGAGCTTCGGTGGTAGAGCCTCGGGAAGTGTCATGGCAAACATTGAACCAGCATCAATTCCGGACGCGTACTTATTTGCGGCTATGGAGCAGGCAGAGGATACGAAGCAGTACATCCTGCCCTATACGGAAGTCGAGCATGCCCAGAATATGTTGGCCCCCAGTTTCGTTTATCTCCGCATTCTGGATGCAGATGAGTTGGTGGGGTTCATGATTCTAGTTCTCGATCTGGATATGGTCAGCGTCGAGTTTCGCCGCATAGTAATCCGTGCCAAGAGTCGGGGAGTTGGTCAGTCAGCAATCGCTGAGATGGAACAGTTTTGTCTTTCCGTGTTGCAACGGCAGCGTGTTTGGTTGGATGTCTTTGAGTACAACAGTCGAGGACGCCATATATATGAGAAATTGGGGTATAAGAACTGTGGGCAAGGCGAACATAAAGGCAAAAAGCTGCTCATCTATGACAAAGAGCTTTAGCCCAAACGTTAATAAGCTTGTTGCTGTCTGAAACAGCCCATTTAGTGCGGGTTTTGCCAACGCTGATGGCAGTCTTTAGCTGCTTTAAAGAGGAGTAATTGCAATGAGCAATAGTATTGAAAATTCAGCCCAGTTGGCGGAGGCCAATCAAAAAATTGTTTCAGAAGGTCAGGTTCTTCCTTCTGTTCAACTCAAAGACGGTAGCAAGGTACAGACAGGCACGGTTGCAACCATGCTCCACAACATTAAGCTTTACAACTCAGGCGAGCGCGGGCAAGTAGAGAAAGAGCTTGAGCTGGCGGTGCCGACACTGATCAAAGTAGGGCTGTTTGAGCTATTCGCTCCTGACGATTGGATAAACGGCTCCAATCCTGGTCGTCGCTTCGTGGGCGAGCTAGCAAAAAACTATTTGTCAGGAGCAAGAGGTTAAAGCAATGCACGCGACAAGCGCCGGATTGCGGCGTTACATGGAGAGAAGGCGTTGAACCATAGTGAACACTCGTCTTTTCGAGAAAAGCTAATTGAGCACCTTTTCATTGGCGAACTGCTAAAGCTTTCCTGGAAGGGATTTGGCTGCACGCTAGAGGTGGCAAGTCCAGAAGTTGATAACGCTGGCTACGATCTAATAGCGGAAGATAATGGAGTTATAAGGCATATACAGCTTAAAGCTTCATATGCTGGGGGCAAAACGGCTAGCCAAAAAGTGCATACGAGGCTTTCTGAAAAGCCTTCCGGGTGTGTTATTTGGATTTACATCAACGAAGAAACCTTGGAGCTGGGGCCATTCCTTTTCTTTGGCTCCCTTCCAGGCGAGAAATTACCTAGCCTTGACGGGCTTAAGGTTGCAAAACATACCAAGGGCAACCAGGGCGGGTTTAAAGCCGAACGGCCCAATATAAAGGTTTTGCCAAAAGGTTGGTTCAAAAATTTCAGTTCTATCGATGAGGTCTATGAGGCCTTATTTGGAACAACATGTTACAAGGCTGCTGACACGAATCTAGTAGAAAAGGCTCAATGAGTATCAAGGCCTTATACTTGAAAGACGTATTCTTACGGTGTCACACAAAGCGTTCGTCTTGACGTACGTGCCAAAAGACGTACATTTGGTGGAAAGTTGAACACGCAAGAGGTGCGTCATGAACGGAATCACTGCAATAGAGGCGCGCAGCAACCTTTATCGGTTGATCGACGAAACTGCTGAGTCCCACCAGCCCATCGTCATCATGGGCAAGCGGAACAAAGCCGTCTTGGTGTCCGAAGAAGACTGGTCGGCGATTCAGGAAACACTTTACCTGCTCTCTGTGCCAGGTATGAGGGAGTCTATTCGTGAAGGGATTAATACCTCCGTAGATGAATGCGATGAGGAGCTGGACTGGTGACATGGAAGTTGTTTTACACCAAACAAGCCCAAAAAGATGCGAAGAAACTGGCCTCCAGCGGCCTCAAGTCAAACGCCCAGGATGTGCTGGTACTGATTGCAGAAGATCCCTACCGTAGGTCGCCCCCGTTTGAGAAGCTCATTGGTGATCTTGCTGGCGCCTATTCACGCCGGATTAATATCCAGCATCGTTTGGTCTACCAAGTGCTTGAGGACGAGCGAGTGGTGAAAGTTCTCAGGCTCTGGAGCCACTACGAATAATGTATCACCAGCCGGTGTTGTCAAAAATCCCGGCTGCCAGATACAAAAAAGCCACTAACGAGTAGTGGCTAATGATTGATCGCTGAGACAAAGATCAGTGTTTGCTTAATGTGGCAGGAGGGCGAGCGGCATCAACTAGCCACTCACCTCCTTGACGACAATTAAGCGCCGACCTATTCAGCCGTTGCCAACAGACTGGCGTTACCACCCGCCGCAGTCGTGTCGATGCACAAATGTCGTTCCACCACGTAACGATCCGGCGAGATGGTTTGGGTCTCAAGCGGTATGATGGCGCCGTCGCGCTTTGCAAGCGCAATACGCAGCTCACGTGTCCAGTCGCTGTCGCCAGCGGCAGCGACCGCTGCGATGCCTTTAACCTCGCTCAGCGTCTCGGCTGAAACGCTGCCATCGAGTCCGGCTACTGGTGCCCCTGCATCGATCAGCGGTTTCATAGCCTGCTCGGCACCTGGGGCGACTACGAGAGCCCCGCAGCCTGCACCGAGGGCCTGTGCGGCCTGGGCAATGGCGATATCCAGGGTTGGCCCTAGACACAGCACCACGCCCTTCGGGTACATCGCCAGGCGGTTGCTCTCACCCGTTGGCCCCGGCAGGGTCTGCGGCGTCATGTCCAGCGCTGCCGCTTCGGCAAGCGCCTTGCGGATCACGCCGTTTTTGCCAGAAAGCGCCTTACGCAGCACTTCGATGCGATTGGGTCGTACCGCCCAGTTACGGGCATCCAGCCCATCAAGGGCCGACTGGAGATCGTCAAGTGATACGGCTGTTCCTTCTGGCGCCTCAACGTGCTCCGCGTCTGCGGTGCGGCGGAATCGCGTTACGTAGAGCGGGCCACCGGCCTTGGGCCCGGTGCCTGAGAGGCCCTCGCCGCCGAACGGCTGGGAGCCAACGATGGCGCCGATTTGATTACGGTTGACGTAGACGTTGCCGACATGAATGCGCTCAACGATCTGCTGCACCCGGTCATCAATGCGGGTATGCAGGCCGAAGGTCAGCCCGTAGCCTTTGCCATTGATATCGTCGACCACCTTGTCGATATCACGCGCCTTAAAGGTAGCCACGTGTAGCACAGGGCCAAAGATTTCACGTTCGAGATCCTCAATACCGCCGACTTCTACGACTGCCGGGGTGACGAAGGTGCCGGTTTCTGGTGCACCCAATTTCTTCAGCACCTTGCCGTTCTTCTCGTGTGCCGCCACATAGTCGTTGATCTCGGTCTGGGCGTCGGCGTCAATTACCGGTGATACGTCGGTATCGGTATTCCAGGGGTCACCAATGGTGAGTGCATCCATGGCCCCGTAGAGCATATTGAGCAACCGGTCGCGGGCTTCTTCCTGGACATACAGCATGCGCAGCGCGGAACAGCGCTGACCGGCCGACTGGAAGGAGGAGATCAGGATATCGCGAACTGCCTGCTCGGTGAGCGCCGTGGAGTCGACGATCATGGAGTTGAGTCCACCGGTTTCGGCGATCAACACGGCATCAGGCCCCGCGTTCTCGGCCAGCGCCTTGTGGATGATCTGCGCCACCGGAGTTGAGCCGGTAAAGCAAACACCTGCAATGCGTGGGTCGCTGGTCAGCGGGCCGCCTACCGTTGGGCCGTCGCCCGGCAACAGCTGCAGGGCCGCTTCCGGCAGGCCAGCTTCGCGCATCAGCTCGACGGCGCGTGCAGCGATCAGCGGCGTTTGCTCGGCAGGCTTGGCGAGCACCGCGTTACCAGCCACCAGGGCGGCAGCGATCTGGCCGGTGGTAATCGCCAGCGGGAAGTTCCACGGGCTAATGCAGACGAAGATACCGCGGGCGCTGCCGGGTTCTTCGGCCTCCAGCCGCTCGCCTTCGTTGGCGTAGTAGCGCAGAAAATCCACTGCTTCGCGCACTTCAGCGATACCGTCGAACATCATTTTGCCCGCTTCGCGGGTGGTGATCACGGTTAGCTCGGCGATGTGCTCCTCGTAAAGATCGGCGGTGCGGCGCAGTACTGCTGCGCGCTCGGCCACCGGGCGTGCAGACCACTCTTTGAAGCCTTGCTCAGCGGCGTCGAGAGCAGTGGCGACCTCTTCCGGGGTGGCTTCATGCACCTTGCCGATTACCCGCGAACCGTCGGCGGGGGAGAGGGCATCGCGCGCCGGGCCCTGGGGAGCGGGGTTGCCTACCAGCATCGGGCCTGCGATCCATGTGGCGTCGGCAAACGCTTCGCGGGCATTAAGCAGCGGCAGGATCGAGGCTGGTTCGTTGATGCGGTAGCCCTTGGAGTTCTTGCGATCAGGCTCAAACAACTCGCCGGGCTGGCGGATCAACGGGCTTGAGACGTCGTTGCCGAGCTGCTTAAAGCCTTCGATGGGATCTTTTGAGACGTCGCTTGCCGGAATTGAGCTATCCACCACTTGATTAACAAAGGAGGAGTTTGCCCCGTTCTCCAGCAGGCGGCGAACCAGATAGGCGAGCAGGTCGCGGTGAGCGCCAACCGGGGCGTAAATACGGCAGTGGGTGCCTTCTGTCTCTTTAACAATATGGTGTAGCGATTCGCCCATGCCGTGCAGGCGCTGGAACTCGTAGCTATCCTTGTCGTCACCCGCCATCTCGGCTACGGCAGCGCAGGTGTGGGCGTTGTGGGTGGCGAACTGGGGATAGATGCGATCGCGACGATCGAGCAGCATCTGGGCGCAGGCCATGTAGCTGACGTCGGTATTGACCTTGCGGGTGAAAACCGGAAATGTTTTCACACCCATTTCCTGGGACAGCTTGATCTCGGTATCCCAATAAGCGCCTTTTACCAGGCGTACCATAATCTTGCGGTTGTATCGCTCGGCCAGTTCGTAGAGTGTCTCAATCACTGGCGCAGCGCGGCGCCCGTAGGCCTGCACGACCACCCCAAAACCATCCCAGCCATCGAGGCTGGGGTCGGCCATCAGCGCTTCGATCACGTCGAGGGACAGATCCAGCCGGTCTTGCTCTTCGGCGTCGATATTGAAACCGATATTGGCCTTGGCTGCCTGCTGCACCAACGCTTTGGCGCGGGGCAGAAGTTCCGCCATTACCGTGTCACGGTGGGTGTATTCATAGCGCGGGTGTAGCGCCGAGAGCTTCACCGAAATACCGGGGCTCCCGCGTACGTCGCCTTTGGCCTGCTCGGCGATGGCGGTAATCGCCTTGGCATACGCTTCATGATAACGCACGGCATCTTCGTCGGTGCGCGCCGCTTCGCCCAGCATATCGTAGGAGTAGGTGTAGCCCTGTTTCTCGAGCTCACGGGCATTCTTCATGCCCTCTTCGATGGTTTGGCCGAGCACAAACTGGCGGCCAAGAATCTTCATCGACTGACCAACCGCTTTACGCACTACCGGCTCGCCCATGCGACGTACCAGGCCCCGCAGCGCCCGCGTCGGGCCTTTCGGATCTTCTTCCAACACCTTGCCGGTTAGCAGCAGCGCCCAGGTCGAGGCATTGACCATGGATGACGAAGATTTGCCCAGGTGCGCGCCCCAGTCGGAGGGCTCGATCTTGTCGTGGATCAGGTCGTCAATGGTTTCGGCATCGGGCACTCGCAACAGCGCTTCTGCCAAACACATCAGGCCGACGCCCTCGGTGGTCGAGAGCCCGTACTCGGCCAGGAACGCTTCCATCATCGAAGGCGACCTTTCCTTGCGCACACGCTCTACGTACTTGGCGCCCACGGCAGCGACTTTCTTGCGGTCATCCTCCGACAGCTTGATACGCTCGACAAGCCCGTGCAGCACATCTGCCTCATTGGCGTCGTAGTGGCTGCGAATGCGCGAGCGTAGATCACTCACGTCGCTATGCAGATGATCGTTCATACAGGGTCTCTCCTTGCTAGCCGACACTCAGGCGTTGCTGCGTCGGTTAGGATGTAGTCATACTTTTACAGCAAACAAAATAGCCAACCTAAAGAGGGCTCCCGCGGGAGCCCTCTCGGTACGCCTGGGCGCTTACTTGCGATCGATATGCTGGTATTCACCGGCATCGGCTGTCGCGTTGCTCACCACCAGGATGGCGATGAAGGAAGCGATGAAGCCAGGAATAATTTCGTAGACACCAGGGCCACCCAGGAATTCACCGTTCCAGCCCAGTGAGATCCAGACCATAACGGTGACAGCACCTACGATCATGCCTGCGATGGCGCCATTGCCGTTGGTGCGTGACCACATTAACGACAGGATAATCAACGGGCCAAACGCGGCGCCGAAGCCTGCCCAGGCGTTACTAACCAGCCCCAGCACCTGGGAGTTTTCGTCAGAGGCAATAATCGCTGCCACAATGCCCACCAGTACTACACAGACACGGCCTACGGCCACACACTGCGCTTCAGTTGCGTTTTTGTGTAGGAACAGGCGGTAGAAGTCTTCGGTCAGTGACGAAGACGCCACCAGAAGCTGGCTGGAAACGGTGCTCATAACCGCAGCAAGCAGCGCTGCGTATAGGAAACCGGTAATCAGCGGATGGAACAGCAGGTCTGCCAGGATAATAAAGATCGTTTCCGGATCTTGAACATCTAGCCCATTACGGATGGCGTAAGCCCGTCCGAAGATGCCTAAAGAAACGGCACCGATCAAAGAAATCAGCATCCAACCCATGCCAATGTTGCGGGCAATCGGCACATCCTTGAGTGTACGAATCGCCATGAAGCGCACAATGATGTGCGGTTGGCCAAAATAACCCAGGCCCCAGGTCACGGCAGACAGCCACCCGATAAAGGTCAGCCCCGACGTCCAGGAAAGCAGGGTGGGATCGACTTCATTCAGGGTCTGAGTGGCCTGTGACAAGCCGCCGCCACCTTCGCCAAATAGCACAACTGCTGGCATGATCACCAGTGCCAGCATCATGATGCAACCCTGCACGAAGTCGGTCATGCTGACAGCCAGGAAGCCGCCAACCACCGTATAAATAAGCACTACACCCAGCGTGATCATAACGCCCATGGCGTAGTTGCTCATATCGCCGAAGTTATAAATGCCGGAAAACGCGCTTTCAAACAGCTTGCCCCCTGCCACTAGGCCTGACGCGGTATAGACTGCGAAAAAGATCACGATAACGATGGCAGACACTGTGCGCAGTGACATGGATCGGGTGGGAAAGCGGTTTGCCAGGAACGCTGGAATGGTGATCGCATTGCCATAGTGAACAGTCTGTTCACGCAGGCGCGGAGCAACCAGAATCCAGTTAAATAAAGCCCCTACGAGCAAACCAATGCCGATCCAGGCGGAACCCAAGCCAGAGACGAACATTGCCCCGGGCAAGCCCAGCAGCAACCAGCCGCTCATGTCTGACGCACCGGCCGATAGAGCCGCCACTTTTGGACTGAGGGTACGACCACCCAGCATGTAATCTTCAGAGGAAGAGGTGGATTTGCGCATCGCATAAATACCGATGCCAACCATGAGCGCAAAGTACGCTATGAGACTGATCCAAACACCAATAGCCATGTAACTTCTCCAGTTCGTCAGGAAGGAACTAGGTCCGACCTATTAGTGCGGTCACCGGGTAGAGTCCGGTAGTAAACCGCGTTGTTTTTATTAACCCTGTTGTTTATTCACGTCAAAAGGCCTAACGAGCATCTGCCAAGAATCGAGTCAGAGGGCTTGTTGGTACCTTTGTAAGCAGTGATCCCTATATTATTGTCGACCATACGTTAGTTTCCTGTTCAGGCGTTCAGGTTGTTGATATTGATGAGTGGCTCACTCATCGTCTAGCGACATACGCAAATAAGCGAATGTAGAGTGCTGCTCCCTTTGGTGTATGTTGATTTCAGGGCAAAACGTGTCAATTCCGCGGCAAGAAGGGCTGTTGTACGACTTTAGTAGAGTTTCTGCTGGCCTGCTAGTGGCCCTAAAGCAGCGTTTGACGGGTTAATGGCGACCGGTGGCACCTCCGCTTGACGCAGTTTGCGCGGCGACAAACCGTAGCTGCGGCGAAATGCATGGGAGAGCGCGCTTTGATTGGCAAAGCCAGTTTGAATGGCAATATCAGTAAGAGGGAGGCGGCTTTGTAGGATCAGTTGGCGTGCTGCATTTAGACGTTGGCGTTTGACATACTGCCAGGGCGAAAGCCCGGTTTGGGCACGAAAGCAGTCGGAAAAATGTGCTTCGCTTAAACAGGCGAGCCGTGCTAAATCGGCCACGCGCAGGTCTTCAGCGAGATGCTGCCGAATAAAGCGGTTAATGCGCGTCAAATCCAGGCGCTGCTGTGCAGTGTTAGCGGTTGACCCCAGGCGCGCTTTAAGGGAGCCCAGCAGCGTGGCGGCCAAGCGGTCTTGCTGAAAGGAATCAGTCGAGGTATCAAACCCTTGAGCAAGTTCGCTTTGCATAAACGCTAAATAGTGTTGCAGCGCATTATCCAGGCCAAAAAAACGCGGCGCATCAAACAGTGCTACCAGTTCGCGGTTCTCACCGGTGAGCGCGGGGGCGTCTTCGGGGAGATCGAAAATTAATTGCCGATTGTGCCCGTAACCCGAGTAGTAGTGTTCGTGATTTGCGGGCACGATACAGCCCGAAAAGGCATTAACCCTTCCACCTAAGCCTTCAATTTCAAATTCTGAAGAGCCGCATAGGGTAATCACAATCTGATGAAAATCATGGGTATGGTGCTGCGTTGCGCTGGCTAACGGAATTTGTCGGATGGTGCTAGGCATGCAGGACTCCTTTATCGCAATAGGTCTGCTGAACCGCTACTGCTCGCGGAGGGCTGTGTGGGCGGATAAGTGGTCGCGTAGGGCCTGAAGTTCTGCCTGCCCTTCTTGATTGAGTAACGGTTTGCCTTGAGCAACCATCCAGCGTCGTCCGTGCTGTTCCATTAAGTGCGCGGCACGGCGTCTAATGCCGTCCAGGTACTCATTGTGTCGAATTGGGTAGCCGATCATCGCATTCCACTCAGTTTCGCTTACTTGGCTGTTGAGCGCTTTATCAAACAACGCCAGTAAGTCCTTGGGTTCAGTGCGGTAGCGGGGGGTGCTTGAGGTCATTAGCACCAGCATTACCGCACCAATCACCAACAAGCACACCCCAAACACCAATAGATACAGCGCCATTCGCGGTGCTCCCAGGCATCATTAATTAAAAAATTGCTCCTAAATTATACGCTTGACGCCGATTGGGTCGAAATTTTTACTTTTTTGCGAACTTTTCCTTCATCGCGTGTCTGAGTATGTACAGGCAACATCGCGATAGCAGTCGCTAAAGTTGTTGTTCTGGCTCTATTGTTTTGATCCCTTGCTTCCGCTACTCACTGAGTAGCGGTTTTTTTTGGCTATAGATTTTTCTATCGATTGCTTACCCGTTTAATAACCCTGCTAATGGCGGCGTATAGCTAATAGCGCTATCAGGATATCACGTCGTGTCACGATGCCTACCAGCCGCTGCTGCTCAACCACCGGATAGACTTTAGGTTTTGAGCCAAGCATCTCCTGGGCCAGGTCGGTGATGCTTTTATTGGGGGAGACGCTGAGCACTTCGTGACGCATCATTTCTTTTACCAAAGGTGCTTCGTCATCATGGTAAATACTGTCCAGCACACGGCCCATGACATCCTGCTCTGAAATAAAGCCGATTAAACGATCAGCATCATCCACGACCGGCGCGCCGGGTAGGCGGTGCAGTGCCAGCCCTTTAGCCAGGGTGGTAACCGACGCGTTGGGTGAGACACGGTAGCAATCGCGGGACATGATATCGCGAACGATGTTGGGGGTTGCTCTATTCATCATGGACACTCCTTGCTCATCTTGTTCATCTTGTTCATCTTGTTCATCGCCATGGCAAGCAGGGCATCGCAAGCAAAGCGATCTGATCAGTCTAGGTGCTAAAGTAGCAACGACTCTTTAACTGTAGGTGATTTAAACCGTTGTGTTTTACCTGCAAGCCGTCTTTATTCAACGCTGTAGATAATGAATTTTCTAAGCCGTTAATTTTCTAACCACTTAAATGACCCGCAAATTAACGCATAAAGGAGCCACCCATGGATGCACGTGAGTACTTAAATCGCAAAGGGGTGGGGCTTGACCGAGACCCTGACCGGCCGAACACCTTGGAAGAGAAAGCTTGGGAGCGTGCGCGGGGTTCCGGGCACCAACGGCCAAAATCGGGGACGCCTCATGATTGGGAAGATTGGGAGCGTCACCACGATGACCTTGCTGACGGGGCTGAAACCCTGGAGCAGAAAATTGATAAAGAAGCTCATCGGCTTGCCCAGGAGCGGGCCGCGAAGGCTGCAGCAGAGCCTGCTGCCAGCACTGTGGAGCACTTCACGCCGCCCCCAAAAGCTGAACCTGCGCCTGCCCAGGTTGAACCACCCAAAGCGGTCCCTGGGCCACAAACAGAGCAAACTGGGTCGGAGCCTGGCGCGTTAAAGCTTGCCTATTATGCGCTGGCGATATTTCTGCCACCGCTGACGGTGGGTTTAACCCTGGGAGGCAGCAAACGGGTAGGCTTAGCCGTGCTGCTCACGCTAGCGGGCTGGCTGCCCGGCGTTGTATATGCATGTTGGTGGTTGCAGCGGCGTTAACTAACGACGTTCATAGACGTTTACCGCTTGGCAGCCTCATCCAAGTGCGTATAATTCGCGTAAACTAAATAATGGATTGAGGTTTACGATGGGTTATCTGATCGGCGTCACGGCCCTGTGGGCCTTCTCCTTTTCGCTGATAGGGGTTTATCTAGCGGGCCAGGTCGACAGCTACTTTGCGGTGCTCCTGCGGGTAGCGCTTGCCACGCTGGTGTTCTTGCCGTTTTTACGCCCCAGCCTGCTGCGGGGTAAACAGCGGCTGGCGCTCATGGGTTTAGGCGCTATCCAACTGGGGGTAATGTACACCTTCTTCTACCAATCTTTTTTACTGCTGTCAGTACCTGAAGTCCTGCTGTTCACCATCTTTACGCCTATTTATATCGCACTCCTGGATGATCTGCTGTTTGGGCGCTTTACGCCGATCTATATCGTCACTGCGCTGCTCGCCGTCATCGGGGCGGGTGTTATTCGCTACGACGGCGTTGATAGCGGATTCTGGGCAGGCTTTTTAGTCGTACAGGGGGCAAACCTCTGCTTCGCGCTTGGCCAAGTAGGCTATCGTCGCCTAGCCGCTGATTTACCACCGACCCTGGCATGGCATAACGTTTTTGGCTGGTTTTTTATTGGCGCGATGGTGGTGGCTTTGCCCGCCTATTTGCTGTTTGGCAACAGCGCCGCGCTACCGACCACGTCACTCCAGTGGGGCGTGCTGGCTTGGCTAGGCTTAGTGGCCTCTGGCGTGGGTTATTTCGCCTGGAACCAGGGCGCTACCAAAGTGGATGCGGGCACCCTAGCGATTATGAACAATGCGTTGGTACCGGCTGGGTTGATCGTCAACTTGGTCATTTGGAACCGCGAGGCGGATATTCCGCGTTTGTTGCTGGGTGCGCTGATCATGGCAGCCTCCCTATGGCTCAACCATTGGTGGTGCCAGCGCCGTCAAGTGGTCGTTAGTTAAGCCTATTTGCCCGATAGCAGAGGTGTCTCCATAATGGCGGCTTACGTTAGCGAGAGTCGGCCCATGAGCAACACCTTATCAGCAAGCGCTAAGTCAGGGACTGTGTCGCCCTCCAACGATCAATCAAGCAGGCCCTTTAAAACGATTGGGCTGATTGGTCGGCTGGGGAGCGACAAAGTGGTCGATTCCCTTCAGCGGCTAATGACCTACCTGACTGCCCATGATTACTCGGTGTTGGTAGAAGACCGTACCGCCACCGCCTTGCCACACCACGGCCAACCGGAAGCAAGTCGCCGCATGCTGGGTGAGCTTTGTGACTTGGTGATTGTGGTGGGAGGAGATGGCAGCTTGCTGGGTGCAGCACGTGCTTTATGTCGAAGCGGTACGCTGATTTTAGGCGTTAACCGTGGCCGTTTGGGGTTTCTCACCGATATCTCCCCTGATGAGTTGGAAACCCGCGTTGGCGAAGTGCTGGCGGGGGAGTTTGAGGTTGAGCAGCGTTTTTTACTCGATACCGTACTTTATCGTAATGGCGTTGCTGTGGGTAATGGTGATGCACTTAACGAAGTCGTACTGCACCCCGGTAAAGCGGTGCGCATGATTGAGTTCGAACTGTTTATTGATGGGCAGTTTGTGTACAGCCAGCGCAGCGATGGCTTGATTGTCGCTACCCCCACCGGCTCTACGGCCTATGCGCTTTCTGGTGGCGGGCCGATTATGCACCCCAAGCTTGATGTGGTGACGCTGGTGCCAATGTTCCCGCATACCCTGTCGAGCCGCCCCATTGTGATTGATGCCGCCAGCGAGATACGCATTCATATTGGCGAAACCAATCAATCTTATCCGCACATCAGCTGCGATGGACAGACCCGAGCGGTAGCCAAACCCAACGATGTGTTGGTGATTACCCGCAAGCCTGAGCGTGTCCAACTGGTGCACCCCATCGGCCATAATTTCTATGAAGTGCTGCGCAGCAAATTAGGCTGGAGCAATCGGCTGGGGGATTGAGTATGGAGGGCTACGACCTTATTGGGGATGTTCACGGCTGCGGCGCCACGCTGGCCTCACTGCTGGAAAAGCTGGGTTACCATCAGCGCAACGGCGTGTATCGCCACCCCCGTCGCAAAGTGATATTTCTGGGCGATCTGATTGATCGCGGCCCAAGGATTCGCCTGGCGGTCACCATTGCCCGACGAATGGTCGAGCAAGGCGAGGCGTATATTGTCATGGGCAATCACGAATATAACGCCCTGGCTTATACCCACCCTGGTCCCGCTGGGAGCCACAAACGCTGGTTGCGCGAGCATACGCCGCGGCATAATCGTATTATTCAAGACACCCTAGAGCAGTATCGCGACTATACCAACGAGTGGGAAGACACTTTGGCGTGGTTTAAAACCATCCCACTGTGTTTAGAAATAGATGGTATCCGCGTGGTGCATGCCTGTTGGGATGAGGCGCTGATTGAGGAGCTTAAACAGCGCCGCCCAGACGGCTGCATGGATACACAGTTTCTGATTGAGTCCACCGACCCCACCACCCAGGCGTTTCGAATCTTGGATCGTCTCACCCGGGGGCCGCATGTCTCGCTGCCTGCGGGTATTGCGATACACTCTGGTGATGGCTTTACGCGGAAAAGCTTTCGTGCCCATTTTTGGGCTCAGGCTCCTCAGCAGTGGGGTGATGTGGTCTTCCAGCCGGATAACCTGCCCGGTAATCTTGAGACTCGTGAATTGACCCATGAAGAGCGCCAGAAGCTTAGCTATTACGGGCCAGAACAGCCGCCGCTGTTTATCGGCCACTACTGGTGTGAAGGCATACCGGCACTGCCGACGAATAATATCGCCTGTCTGGATTATAGTGCCGTCAAATATGGGCGTTTAGTGGCTTATCGCTGGAGTGGTGAGACGGTCTTAAATGCGGATCATTTTGTCTGGATTAAGGTGCCAAAAGAAGAGCGGGCGTTGCCCAAACCCTGGGAAATCGACTTTGATTAACCTTTGCCGATTAACAAACGCTTCATTTTGTTACATAAAATTACATATTTTTTTCAAAATGGCTGAACTAACCCTGCCGTCGGCTATCAGAGTAAGTGTTCCCTTGAATGATCCCTTGCTTTTATTCTCCGGCGGTTCCCACCGCCGGTTTTTTTTCGCCTGTATGTTGGCAGCCGTGCGGCAAATTCAGTCGCTATGTTCAATAGCTACTCGCTGCGGTCAACATGCCGTCAGCGCCTTGATTAGAGGGATGTTATGCATCCAGTGATGCTTCTGCCCGATCACGCGGATACGAGTGAACTTCGCCAGGCGCTTTGGCGTTACCGCATTGGTCATCGCATTACCGGTGAGTACTCTGGCCGCAGAGTGCTTTGGATCGCCGACCCTCGCCAATACAATGAGCTCCGCGCCTTGGTAGAAAATTGGTTGCGTGGGGAACCATTAGTGCTTCAACAGCCTGCTAAGCGGTCATATAACATCGCCACTCTGGTGGTGTTGCTTTGCCAAGTGCCGGTGACGGGGCTGATAGTAGCGATTAGCCTAGTGGTTTTTGCACTAATAGGACTTTTTGGCGACCAGTTGATTGTCTCTTTAACCATTGTGCCGATAGGTATTTCTGGTGGCGAACTGGTATTCGGTAATCTGTCGCAAACGCTCTCCTCAGGCCAAGTATGGCGCTTGCTATCGCCTGCTTTTCTGCACTTTGGCTGGATGCACTTAATATTCAACCTAATGTGGGTGTGGTATTTCGGGCGCCAGATTGAAGCGCTACAGGGCAGTCGCACCATGCTACTGCTGCTTATCGTAGCGGGCATTGGCGCGAATGTGGCGCAGTACGCGACCGGCACCGTGCTATTTGGCGGCATGTCAGGGGTGGTTTATGCCTTACTGGCCCACGTTTGGTTGATGTCACGCCGGGTTCCTCAAAGTGGCTTCTTTGTACCGCAAATGCTGGTGGTGTTTATGCTCGGTTGGATGGTGTTCACTATGACCGATATGGCGGGCAGCGTCGGCTTTGGCAATGTCGCTAATGAAGCACATTTGGGCGGTCTACTCGTGGGGCTGGTCACAGGCTGGTATTATTCATCCCGCCGTTTGAAAAACCGCTAAGAGGCCTGCAATGAGCGAAATGACGTTCGAAAAAATGATCAACCAGATGACCCCTGCTATTTACGAAAGCCTTAAACAGGCAGTATCGCTGCGCAAGTGGCCCGACGGACGCCGCTTAACGCCGGAACAGACCGAACTCTGCCTGGAAGCAGTCATGCGTTTCGAAGCAGAGAACAACGTGCCGGAAGAGAACCGCGTAGGCTACCTAGAGCAGCGTACCTGCGGAGCGGCGGCCAGCGGCGCTGGCGTAACGCCTGAAATGGCGGGCTTGGCACGGGATGCCACGCGTGATTGAAGTGGCCGTGCCAGACTTTTCAGTACCGGGTTCTTCAGTACAAGGCTGTTTAAGCAAAATGGCGGCAGCGCTACCCAGCCGCCCAGACGAACAGGTCGATTACCACTTGCGCGCGGGCGAGCACCGGGTTGCGCTAAACGAGCGCATTGGTGAGCCGCTTAGCTTGCGCTGGACAGGTGCCATTGCCTGTACCCACTGTGGGCGGGCGACCAAGAAGAGCTTTGCCCAAGGCCATTGCTACCCCTGCTTCAAGCGGTTAGCCCAGTGCGATACCTGCATCATGAAGCCGGAAACCTGCCACTTTTTTCAAGGTACCTGCCGTGAGCCGGAGTGGGGCGAGCGGCACTGCTTCCAACCCCACATCGTCTATTTGGCCAACTCCTCTGGGCTCAAGGTCGGCATTACCCGCAAAACCCAAATGCCTACCCGCTGGCTGGATCAAGGCGCGATTCAGGCGCTGCCGATTCTTGAAGTGGATACGCGTCAGCAGTCCGGCTTTGTCGAAATGCTGTTTAAAGAGCAGGTGGCCGACCGCACTAACTGGCGGGCCATGCTCAAAGGCGACGTCGAGATCATGGATTTAAACGCCGAGCGTGACCGTTTGCTGACTTTGCTAGCCGATGGATTGAACCAACTGCGCGAGACTCATGGCGCGGATGCTATCCGTTTGTTGGAACAGCCAGCGCAACACTTTCACTACCCCGTCAGCGTTTTCCCCAAAAAAGTGGTATCGCATAATTTTGATAAACAGCCGCTGGTGGAAGGCGTGCTGCAAGGCATAAAAGGGCAGTATTTGATCCTTGATAGCGGCGTGATTAATCTCCGCAAATTCACGGGTTACGAGATACAAGTGAGTTAAGCGGCTAGCCAGATGAGGGTGTTTTGACTAAGGTTAAGGAGTGATTTGATCCCGCCTTATGCAACGCAAGGAAGCTCCGATGCCCTGGCTTAAACTGCTTCACATTGCCGCGCTAGTGATCTGGTGCGGCTCGCTGCTTTATCTGCCCGCCTTACTCAGCCAGACGCTGCAACTGCGCAAAGACTCTGGTTTTGCCCAGGGCACGCCGCCTATGCCGCGGTTCTTCTATAACTCTATTGCTACTCCAGCTGCCCTGGTGGCGATTGCCTCAGGCACGCTGCTGTTTCTTGTTCATGGTCTGCTGGGTGGCTGGCTGATCTTAAAGCTGGGTGCCGTGGTGGCCATGGTGGCTGCGCACGGCTGTTTTGGCTGGTTAATACTGCGTCTTGAGATGGGCCACTACCGCTGGGTTAAGCCCGCCAACTGGGCCGCGCTGTGTTTAGCCCTGGCAGGCATTCTAAGCGTGCTGGGGTTTGTGTTAGCAAAACCGCTGGATTGGAGCTAACACGATGACATCTAACGTATTGTCGTTAATCCTCCACCTCGACACCCACCGCGTGTTCATACACCAGTTGGCCACCCAGCCAGCCCGCCAGGGCGATCAACGCGGCGGTGACCAGCGAGACGGCCAGCCCCCAGGGCAGAATCGCACTCGGGTCATTGAAGCGCAGCAGCCAGTTCAGCGACGCCAACGAGAGCATCACCACCGCGACGATGGCATGGCTCCAGCCGGTAATCAGGCGACGAATGCGCGGTACAGTGACCAGATCGATAATGCCTGCCGTACTGGCAATCCAGCCGCCAAATGCGCCGATGCCTGCCAGCCACAGGCCAGCGCGCAACCAGAAGGGATCGCCACTCAGCAGGTAACCGATATCGCTTGCCACCAGCGCCATCAGGGCTGCAACAGGGAAGTGAATCATCACGGGATGAAGCGGGTGGCCGGCGAGAGAGGCGCGGCTTTTTATCGAGCGCTGACGAGGTTTTGCCATGGTCACTTCCTGTGGGCCGAAACAGCAATTCAAGGGATGAGGCATACTATTCAACGCTTAACCCTACAGCGGGTCAACTCACTTGGCATAACGCTGGCGCTACTGGCTGGACTGTTGCTAACCGGTTGCGCAGGGGATAAGTCTATTCTAGACCCGGCTGGTCAGGCCGCGCGAGACGTGGTGATGATCTGGTGGGTAATGCTCGGATTTGGCACCGTGGTATTGGTGCTGGTCACCGCTTTTTGGCTGTATACCTTCAAGCGTAAAGAAGTAACGCGAACGCCTGCTGAGGAGCGAAAAATAGCGCGCCGTTGGATTATTGGCGGCGGCATAGTGCTTCCGGTAGCGAGTATTACCGCGCTACTGGCCTTCGGGGTGCCCACGGGGCAGCGGCTTTTACCGTTGCCTTTGAGCGAGCCGCCAGAGGTAATTGAAGTCATCGGCCACCAGTGGTGGTGGGAAGTGCGCTACCCCGGCGCGGAAGGGGGCGAGGTGGTGACTTCTAATCAGCTCATCATGCCCGCCGGTGAGCCGGTTGATTTTCACGTTACCGGCGCCGATGTGATTCATGCCTTCTGGGTGCCACGCCTGGGCGGTAAGATTGATATGGTTCCTGGGCGCGTTAATAAAATCCGCTTGGAAGCGGATGAACCAGCGGTGTTTGGCGCCCAGTGCGCCGAGTTCTGCGGTGCCCAGCATGCCCAAATGCAGCTCTATGTAGAAGCCGTCGAGCGTGACGATTACGAAGCTTGGCTGGCTGCGCGCCAGACTGATCAACTGGCAGCGCTAGCGGTAAACGACCAACAGCATGACTCGGCCAGGGAGGCCTTTATGACCCATTGCGCGAGTTGCCACCGGGTAGCGGGACTCTCCTCTGGGGAGGAGGGGCCGGATCTTTCTGATCTTGGCAGCCGCACCAGCCTCGGGGCGGGCATTATGGCTATGGAGAAAGGAGCGATAACCCGCTGGCTTCAGCACCATCAAGAGTTAAAGCCGGGCAACAAAATGCCGCCCCACAATGATATTGAGACGGCCACCTTGGAGAGCCTGGGTGCTTGGCTGGAGACGCTCACCCCATGACCACTATCAACCGTGAAGCGACCCTCGAAGGCGATAACATCAAAGGCCCCCATCAACTGCACAGCGACTTGCACGAGATCTGGGGCAATCCACGTGGCTTGCAAGCCCTCACCATTGTTAACCACACCACGCTCGGCCTACGGTTTATGGTCACTGGGATGGTGTTCTTCTTGATTGGTGGCCTGCTGGCCATGCTGGTGCGCACCCAGCTGGCGCTCCCTGATCAAGACTTTATGTCGCCGGATATCTATAACCAAGTCACCACCATGCACGGCACGGTGATGATGTTCCTGTTCGCCATCCCCATGCTTGAAGGGTTGGCGATTTATATGATCCCCAAAATGATCGGTGCCCGGGATCTAGTCTGCCCCCGGCTTACGTCGCTGGGGTACTGGTGCTATCTGTTTGGCGGCATCATCCTGTCGTTTAGTTTGGTGTTAGAGATGGCGCCGGACAGCGGCTGGTTTATGTATACCCCGCTTAGCAGCAGCGAGTATTCACCGGGGTTGGGCTCTGATTTTTGGCTGCTAGGGATTACCTTTGTTGAGATCTCCGCGCTGTCTGCCGGGGTCGAGCTGGTGGTGTCGATACTGCGTACCCGCACCCAGGGCATGGCGTTGCACAAAATGCCGCTGTTTGCCTGGTATATCCTCGCCATGGCGCTGATGATCGTGGTCGGTTTCCCGCCGCTGATTCTGGGCAGTATTCTGCTGGAGCTTGAGCGCGCGGTGGGGATGCCGTTTTTTGAAGTGGCGGGTGGCGGTGACCCAATTCTTTGGCAGCACCTGTTCTGGTTGTTTGGCCATCCCGAGGTGTACATCATCTTTCTGCCCGCAGCTGGCATAGTCTCCACGCTGATACCGGTGTTCGCTGGCCGTCCGATTGTTGGCTATGGCTGGGTGGTGTTTGCCATTGCCGTGACAGGCTTTATCAGTTTTGGTCTCTGGGTTCACCACATGTTTACCGTGGGCATCCCCCAGCTGGCTCAGGCGTTCTTCTCCGCCGCCAGTATGTTGGTGGCGGTGCCCACAGCGATTCAGGTGTTTGTGTGGCTGGCCACGTTATGGCTGGGTAAGCCCAAGATGAAGCTGCCGATGCTATGGATCATGGGCTTCCTGATTATCTTTGTGTGTGGCGGCCTAACCGGGGTAATGCTGGCGCTAGTGCCGTTTAACTGGCAGGTGCACGATACCCACTTTGTCGTAGCGCATATGCACTATGTGTTGGTGGGCGGAATGTTTTTCCCGCTAATTGCCGGGCTCTACTACTGGCTGCCGCTGTTTTCCGGGCGGATGCCGTCTGAAACGCTGGGTAAATGGGGTTTTTGGCTGACCTTCCTGGGCTTTAACGGCACCTTCCTGATCATGCACTGGACGGGCCTGCTGGGCATGCCGCGGCGGGTTTACTCCTATGAAACGGGCATGGGTTGGGATATTTTCAACCTGCTCTCGTCCATGAGTAGCTTTATCATGTCCGCGGGTATTGCCATGGTGCTGCTCGATTTTGCACTGCACTTCCGTTTCGGCAAACCTGCCAAGCATAACCCCTGGAATGCGGACACCCTTGAGTGGGCTAACAACATGCCGCCCAGCGCCTATAACTTTGTCAGCCTACCCAGCGTCGATACGCGGCATCCGCTCTGGGATAATCCCGACCTGCCCCGCACCATGGCAGAAGGTCAGCATAGCCTGGCAGTGGCGACTCACGGCCGCAGGGAAATGTGGGGCACTGACCCGATAACGGGCAAAGTGCGCGAGATCATTCACCTGCCGGGTAACTCATGGTGGCCACTGTTTGCTGCCATGGCGCTGGCAGTCGTCTGTATTAGCCTACTAACGCGTCTTTATCCGTTGGCGGGCATTGCGGTGATTATTGCGGGGCTATTTCTGTTGCGCTGGTCTTGGGAGAACGGCGCGCATCCAAAAGCTGCCCCGGATGCCGAGGTAGCTCCCGGTGACCCGCCGCTGCACTCACGCACTATGGATGGGCCCGGCCTATGGGCCATGTCAATCACGCTGCTCGCCAATGGCTCGTTCTTTCTCTCTTACCTGTTTGGCTGGTTCTATCTATGGACGGTGTCCCCCGAGTGGCGGATGCCCGAGACTTCACCGCTCTCCTTGGTGGGGCTGATTCTTGCCGGGGTGGCGCTAGCCGCTGGCGCGGCAATTCTCGAAAAACTGGTGCGCGGTTTGCGCCAGGGTAAGGATACGGGCTTGGCAATCGGCATGTATGGCATCAGTGCCCTAGGCTTTGTGCAGGTAGCGATAACGCTTTGGGTGCTGTTGAGTGCAGACCTGGCGGTTACCGAGACCTCCCATGATGCAATCATTATGGTCGGGCTGGCCTACGCGCTGCTACACGGCGGTTTAGGCGCTGTGCTTGCCCTGCTTCAAGGCCTTCGGGTGGGCTATGGCTATGTGGGTGCCCATGCGCCTTTCGAGCCTGCCGTGGTTGCCCAGTGGTGGCGCTATAACCTGGTGATCTTCTGGATACTCGTGGGCGCGCTTGCCGTGTTGCCTCGTGTAATAGGGAGCTAAGCTAATGTCCATCACGATGCAGCGTTTACATCTTACCCATCCCTTACATTTCGTCATTGGCTTAACGCTATGGTGTATCTGGTTCGTGGCCGTTTACGGCGGGCATGCGGTCGCCTGCGCAGTCGCGCCGCCCGCTCCCGAGCAAGGGGTTTTTAATTTAGTGAACGCCATGCTGCTTGTGGTCAGTATCGCGGCGATTGCGTTACTGGCAGCGTTAACGGTGGGCTGTTGCCGCATGGCCAAACGCCATGAAGGGCGGCTGCGCTTTAATGCTTCGGTGTCCGCCGGGCTGTATCTTTTCTCTACCTTGGGCGTTGTGTTTGCGGCAATGCCGATTATGGGCATTCCGCCTTGCCTGTAAGCGATGCCCTTAGCAAAGAGGATGAGCAGCTCTATACCCTACACGGTATGTGGTGCACCAGCTGTGCCCTAGCCGTGGAGGGCTCGCTTAAGCGTCTTAAAGGCGTGCGTGAGGTTAGCGTGCACTACCCAAGCGCAACGCTTTGCATTAGTGGCACGCCTGCCGCTACCCAGCTCTCAACGCTTGCCGCAAAGGTTAAGCGCCTGGGCTATCGGCTGACAGAGCTTGAACCGGTAGGGGACGCCCATGCGCGTTTAGAAGCGGAGAGCCGCTACTTAACGCTTAGGCTGATGGTCGGCTCACTGTTTGGCATGTGGACGATGCTCGCTTCTGTGCTGATCTACGCTGGTGCGCTGCCAAGCGAGCAGATTGAGCGGGTAGTGGCGTGGGTTTCAGGAGCGTTTTCTCTGCCCGTTGTGCTGTTTGCAGGAGTGCCGTTTTACCGGGCTGGGTGGCGCACGCTGATGGCCAAGCGCCCGGGTATGGATGTGCTGGTTAGCCTGGGTGTTATTGGCGCGGTGATGGTCTCGGTATGGCTGCTATGGCGCGGCTCTGCAGAGGTCTACTTCGACACGGCGGTAATGCTGATCGTGCTTTTACTCGTTGGGCGATTAGTAGAGACGCTGTGCCGCCATCGGGGGTTAAAAGCTTTGGATGCCCTGACGCTGCCAGATGTGAATATAACGGTTTGGCAAGAGAAAGCCTGGACATCGCTGCCCGTAGATCACGTGAACGCGGGAATGCGCGTTGAGCTAGCGCCCGGCGAGTTGGTAGCACTTGACGGCACACTTGAAGAGCCCGGTTGGGTCGACACCGCCTCACTGACTGGGGAAAGCTTACCGCGACATTTTCAAGCAGGGCAGGCGATATACGCGGGCTGCCGCTATCTGGGTACCACGCCCATCGTCATGCAGGTCAGCGCTGGAGTGGGCAAACGGCGACTGGATCGACTGTGTGATGAGATGCGCCGCTATCAGGCCAAAAAAGGCGAATTGCAGAAGCTCGCTGACCGCTTTGCCGCCTGGCTAAGCCCGCTAGCGCTGGTGCTCGCGTTACTGACACTGCCCGCTACGCTGTTATTGGGGCTGGGCTGGGAAGATGCCTTTGTGCGCGCGCTTTCGGTGTTAGTTGTGGCATGCCCCTGCGCCGTGGGGCTTGCCGTGCCGCTGGCAAGTCTGGCGGGTAGCGGCCAGGCCATGCAGCAAAGCGTGGCACTGCGCGACCCGGCAGCGCTTGAAACTCTGGCGCGCATTCGCTCGGTCGCGCTGGATAAAACCGGCACCCTAACCACCGGTAGCCATGCAGTGCTTCACTGGCAGGCGCGGGAGGGTATTGATCAGCAAGCCCTACAATGCATGCTTAGTGCCGCCGTTGCGGGTAGCGAACATCCCTTGGCACAAGCGCTAGCACGCTGGGCAAGTAGCCTCGGCGATCAACAATCGGAACCGTGCGAAGAGATCAATGAAGTGCCTGGGGAAGGGCGCCGAGTGAAGTTAAGTAGCGGCGAATGGCTGTCGGTGGGCAGCGCTAGCTGGATGGCTCGCCAGCGCATCGTTCTGCCTGACCAAGCGGAAGACGTAGCGCTGGCTTTTGCTTCTCAAGTGATGGTAGCCGATGAGGCGGGCTGGTTAGCGACGTTCTATCTCTCCGATCAACCGGTGGACGACGCCGAGCCCAGCGTAAAACATCTGTTAGCGTCCGGGTATGTGGTGGCGATGATCAGCGGTGACCGGCAGGGCGCGGTGAGTTGGCTAGGCGAGCGGGTGGGGCTTGCCCGTGAAGCTTGCTATGCCCAACGCTCGCCGGAAGCCAAGGCGCGGCTATTGCAAGGGTTGCCATCGCCGACACTCTACGTAGGGGATGGCTTAAACGATACCTTAAGCCTGGCCGCGGCAGATGTTGGCATTGCTCCGTTGAATGCCAGCGAAGCTGCCCGAGAAGGGGCTTCCGCACAGTTAATGACACCTGGAATAGGTGGGGTCGTAAAACTGCTTGGCATTGCCAAACGCACCCGGCGCATTATGGTGCAGAACCTGTTCTTTTCGGCGCTCTATAACACCTTGGCACTCGGGCTAGTGTTGCTGATGGCCATACCGCCGTTGGTCGCAGTGCTTGCCATGGCGGCTAGCTCGTTAACAGTGACCCTTAATGCTGCGAGACTAGCGTGGGCTGAACCGGATGAAGAGGATTAAGGTAAGTTGCATTAAAGCGAATAGCCAAGCGTCTGTTTAAGCCGTTCGGCATTTGTCGCTACCCAGCTTGGATCTATCGCGCCCCAGTCACGTATTTGGTAGCGGCCAATGTTGTGGCGCTCGCCGTCATCTTTAGTAAATACACACTCGATATCCAGCTCGGCCAGGGAGGCGATCGTATCCTGGGCGGTGCGCCGCGGCATGCCGGTGGCCTCAATTAATGCAGGCACGCTGGCGATACCTTGTTCGATCAAATGGGCGACATATAAGCGGCGGTAAAAACTCGATTTGGTTTTGCTAAGCACGGGCATTCGGCTTCCTTTGCAGCTAATGGATGCATGTGCCGCTTAGCTTAAATGAATAAATCCTGCTGCGCTCGTGGCGGGCGAAAATCTCGGGTGTTCAACCCCTGCTCGGTGCGATCCTGCATGTTCCACTGGCGGCTGGCACGGGCAAATCGCTGGGCGATTAAATCCGCAAAGACACCCTCACCGCGAAAGCGCTTACCAAACTTGGCATCGTACGCCTTACCGCCCCGGCATTGGCGCATTAGGCTCATCACTTTAGCGGCGCGTTCCGGATAGTGGGCTTCTAACCAGGCTTCAAATAGCGGCGCGACTTCATAAGGTAAGCGCAGCAGCATCCAGGCGGCGGTTCGCGCTCCTGCGCGGCTGGCGGCTTCCAAGAGGTTTTCGATTTCATGATCCGTCAGCCCTGGGATAACCGGCGAAATCAGCGTGCCCACGGGAATGCCCGCGGTGTTCAGTTCACGAATAGCTCGTAAGCGTGCTTGAGGCGACGCTGCGCGTGGCTCTAGTGTGCGTTTTAAATTGGCATCCAGGCTGGTCAAACTGACAAACACCCTCACTAGGCGGTGTTCGGCCATCTCCGCCAGTAGCTCTAAATCGCGCAGCACCAGGGTGCTTTTAGTCACCAGCGTTACCGGATGGCGACACTCCAACAGCAGCTCAAGCAACCGCCGAGTGGTTTGGTGTTTGGCTTCAAGCGGTTGGTAGCAGTCGGTGTTGCCGGAAAGATTGATGGGGCGGCACACATAGTTGGGATGACAAAGCTCTTCGGTTAAAAGCTCCACTAATCCGCTGCGGGCAATCAATTTAGTTTCAAAATCCAGCCCTGGCGATAAATCCCAGTAGGCGTGGGAGGGGCGGGCGTAGCAATAAACGCAGCCGTGCTCACAGCCGCGGTAGGGGTTCAGCGAGCGGTCGAAAGTTAAATCCGGCGATTTATTCCAGGAGAGCGCGCTTTTGCTCACCTCCTCACGTACTTCGGTGGCGATAGTGGTGGATGTTTCCTCCCGCCACCAACCGTCGTCTTCTGCCACGCTACGGCTGGGCGCAAAACGGTTGTGCGGATCGTACGTTGCCCCGCGACCTTTACGCACGGCTGAAACATAAGACGCTTGTTCGGGAGTCGTCATTGGCCACCTCACCTCTAAACGCTATTAATGCATGTATATGGTTATATATACAGTATATGGCGTTTGTAAAAAGACGCAAGGAGAGGGGTAGGGGCTTAAATGCTAAATTCGGGGGATGAACAGATGCTCCGTTATTCAATACTCTTAACGAGTGCGCTGGCGCCCATATTGCGCCTGTATCGAAAGAGGCGGTTTGACCTATGGAGCTGCAACCACATTTTGAGCTAATGGCATCCTATAACCAGTGGATGAACGTCAAGGTATACGATGCTGCAAGCAAGCTGCCTACCGCTGAACTTATCGAAGAGCGTGACGCATTCTTCGGCTCAATTTTCGGCACGCTTAATCACCTCGCGGTTGCCGACACCATTTGGCTCAAGCGGTTTGCCACGCACCCTTCTTCAACAGCAAGAACGCTTGCGGTAATGATTGACCTTCCTACGCCACAGCGACTGGATCAAGTGATGTTTGATGACTTGGAGGGCTTAAAAGCGCATCGCCGATGGCTCGATACCGTGATTATTAACTGGGTGGGCGCGCTGACGGACGACGATTTGAGCACCACGTTGAGTTATCACAATACAAAAGGAGTAGCCTCAAAACGGTGTTTTTCGAGCCTGATTTTTCACTTCTTCAATCACCAGACCCATCACCGCGGACAAGTATCTACGCTGCTCTCGCAAGCCGGTGTGGATATTGGCGTCACCGATCAGCTGGCGCTGATTCCGGATGAGATGGAAATGTGATGATTGTTTTTGTCTCCTATAAGATACAATGCTATTCTACCTTCAGGGTGTAATTTAAGAGGTGCTCATGCCAGAGATTGATGCTCTGCTAGGGCTTTCATTTTGTATGTATTTTTTTGATAACAAGCAGCACAAGCTTCCCCACCTGCACGTGAAATATGGTGGCTATGAATTGATCATCGCTATTGAGTCAGGTGAGTGCTTAGAAGGATATTTGCCCAATAAGCAACGTAAACGGGCTGAAAACCACATTGCTGAGCATCGTGAGCAGCTAATGCATATGTGGCATAAAGCAGTAAATGGTAAAAACCCAGGCAAGTTAGGTGACATATGTTAAAAATCATTGATGTGGATTTGATTGGGCCATACAAGCTTGAGCTGGTTTATAGCGATGGTTTTCATGGTGTTGCTGATCTAACAGGCTATTTTAGCAAGGCACCCTTTTCAGAGATTAAAGACTTCCAAAAGTTTTCACTAACCGCGGATGGGTCGCTCAATTGGCGTGGTAACGAGCTTTCTGCGGCCACTTTGCGTGCAGTGACAAAGGGCGTGCAGAGAACAGCAGCTACTAACTTCAACGTGCAGGAAATGGAAGACGTTATTAAGCAAGCCTCTTGGGACTCTATGCAGGAAGGGCGTCCTGACATTTTACAGGCTGCTATTCGTTCCTATGTGGAGCAGTTTGGGCATAGCCAGGTCATTGCCAAAGCAGGTATCAAAAGCCGTACCAGTGCTTATCGTTCTTTAAAGCCACAAACCACACCCAATTTCGCCACCTTGGTTCAATTGGGGCATGCGGTCATCGAATTAGCTAAAGAAAATATCAGCGGACGTTCTGAAACACAGCTATAGATTCAGGAAACTAAATGACATCTTTCTCCATCCTACTGATACGTGTATTGGCAATTTACCTCGCGCTTAATCCTCTTCTGTCAGTGTCACCGGTTCTGTTTAGCCCGGGCTCGGAAGAGTCAATAAACGAATGGCTGCCTATGTTGATAGCTGGGGTGCTAATACCCATGGCGGCGGGCGTTGTACTCTGGTTTTTCGCGCGAGCGTTGGCTAATAAAATCCATGCTGGCTCTGTCGTAGAGCCAATCGCAAATATTAGTGACACAGGCTTAGTGAGAGCAGGTAGCTTTCTGATAGGCGTCTATCTATTTGTTCAACACCTAGGCACAACGATTAGTCAGTGGGCCTGGGGTGGTGTTATTGCCTATGGCTCGCTGCCCGTTATCGTGATCAGCGTAGGATTGATAGTAGGAGCTAACTCTATGGGTAAACTATATAAGAAGATTAAGTACGCAGGTGTTGATTCATAGCCGACGGTAAATATCCATTGCAGTGGTGCAGCCTTATCTCTATTGACGGTTTAGTTTGCTACGCTTTAGCGGCACTGCTGGCAAGCGTCCGGAGTGTAAACAGGTTAACGAGTGCTAAATGATCAAGCTAGAAAAACTTAATGCAGCGGATATTGCCGAGGTACGCAACATCGCGGTGCGCGATGATCAGCTGAAATTTGTGGGCACCGCTAAGGAGTTTCTCGCTGATAGCAATGAGGCTACGCACCTGCATGTGATTAAACACAATGACCAGGTGGTAGGATGCTTCAAAATCGATATAGCCTACGCTGATGGTTATGACTTTTGTACGGAAGGTAGCATAGGCCTACGCGCATTTATTATTGACGCCAAGCAGCAGGGCAAAGGTCTTGGTACGCTGGCGGTAAAAGCATTGTTTCCCTACCTAAAAGAGAACTATGCGAATTACCCTCGAATCTATCTGACGGTGAACACCAAGAACCCCGCAGCTTACACCTGTTACCAAAAGGCGGGCTTCCATGAAACAGGTGAGCAATACTTGGGCGGGGCTGCAGGGCCTCAACATATTATGTATTGGGATATTCGGAGATCTAACCGTCGCTTCTAGCACTGGTCAGTTTGTACTGGCAATTTGACTAGAGGTTTCGGTCATCGCATACCGATCCTATTCTGTCTACCTTTAGCAGCTAAAAATTCCCGGTTACATATTGGGAATTTCGCTTAGAGGCTAATCGATAAGTAACTCTCTCGTAAGAGGCCGCATTACATATTAGCTAATTTAGTTTAGTGACATGTGTGATAAGCGCTGCTAAAGTGCCTACTTTTTATTACGAAAAGTCGGAGAGGGAGTTCATGGCGATTATCGGAATAGACTTGGGAACCACCAATAGTGCTTGTGGTGTGATGACAGATGACGGGGTCAAACTGATTCCTAATCGTCTAGGAGATCTCCTAACACCTTCCGTAGTCGGATTGGATGAAAAGGGATCAATACTTGTTGGTCGGCATGCCAAAGAGCGACTAATTCATCATGCGGATTCAACTGTAGCTTCATTCAAACGCCTAATGGGTGCTGAGCACAAAATCAAGCTGGGAAAGAAACAACTTTTTTCACCTGTGGAACTTTCAGCATTGGTTTTGAAATCGCTTAAGGAGGATGCTGAAACGTGGTTGGGTGAGCCAGTTGAGGAGGCGGTGATTAGCGTACCTGCCTATTTCAATGATAATCAGCGTCAAGCAACACGACAGGCAGGGGAGTTGGTTGGGCTTAAAGTGGAACGACTCATCAATGAACCTACGGCTGCATCACTTGCCTATGGTTTAGATGACCAACTGGAAGGAACCTTTTTAGTACTGGATATGGGCGGTGGTACCTTTGATGTCTCATTAATTGAGTATTTCGATGGTGTGATGGAAGTGCATGCCAGCGCTGGCGATAACTTCCTCGGAGGTGAAGACTTTGTCGAGGCAATGATTAGTGAAGTGCTGCGCGAGAACGAGATCGAGCGTAAACAGCTTTTCGCCCATCAGTTGCAAACGCTTTACATGCAGATGGAAACGGTCAAGCGCCGGATCAGTCAGCAGCCAGATCAGACGTTGAATCTTCAGCTGGGTGACAGCTCAATAGAATGGCGCTGTACTTCAGAGTGGTTCGAAAAAACATGTACACCATTATTATTGCGGGTGAAGCGGCCAATAGAACAGACGCTGCGCGATGCAAAAATTTCAGCGGGTCAGATAGATAATGTAATACTGGTAGGTGGTTCAACGCGATTGTCACACTTCCGCTCTATTGTTGGTCGCATGTTCGGGCGCCTACCTTCCTGCCATCTTGACCCTGACACTGTGGTTGCTCTGGGTGCTGCTATTCAAGCTGGGTTGAAATCACGCCACCAGGCCCTAGATGAGGTCGTGTTGACGGATGTCTGCCCGTATACTCTTGGCACAGGTATTCTTAATCATGATAATCCTGCCGATGGGCTTAAGTATTTCCCGATTATCGAACGTAACAGCACCGTGCCTATTAGTATTGTTCGCCAAATATGTACTGCCTATGACAACCAAGAGGAGTTAAGCGCTAAAATATATCAGGGTGAGCATCGGCTAGTTGACCGCAACGTATATCTTGGCGAGCTTGTTGTGTCTGTTCCCAAAGGTCCTCGGGGGAAAGAAGTACTCGATATTCGCTTTAGTTACGATATGAATGGGCTGCTGGAAGTAGATGCTACCGTGGTTTCCACGGGAAAGACCTATAGCAAAGTGATCGAGTTTAGCCCCGGGTCACTGTCAGAGGAGCAAAAATCAGCTTCTCGCGAAAAGCTTGCTGGCTTAAAGTTTCACCCGCGTGAAGACGAAAGAAACAGCACGATTTTAGCGCGAGCAGAGCGCTTGTATGAATCAAATTTAGGATCTAAAAGAGAAGCGATAGCCGATTTGATTGGGCAGTTTGAACGTGTATTGGATGGACAGAATCCTCATGAGATTCACAAGGCTAGAGAGAACGTCGATAGACTCCTTGACTCTTTGGACGGTGAGGATTGGTTATAATGAATGTGTGGGAGACCCTGGGGATTACATCTGATAGCGATATTAAGACGATAAAGCGCGCATACGCCAAGCTTTTGAAGAAAAACCGTCCAGACGAACATCCTGCCGAATTTCAGCAGTTGCACGCAGCTTACCGCCACGCTCTGGATTTAGTTGAGAGACAACAGAGTCAAAAAAAATCTGAGGTAAGCGAGTTCGCGTTAACGGCTACTGATGCTGAGATCACTGAGACTCAAACAGACAAGCACCTAACGGAATCGATTTGTGTCAGCTCAGAATGGCGCGATCAGGAAGAGGCTCAGTCTCCGGAGATAGAGGAGGCTGTGCTCACATCAAAACGCGAAATAGCTGCGGCAAGAGATCAAGAGTTTGAAAGGTTAATGGCGGAAACTGATAAGCTGCTGTTAGATCCTCACGCATCTTGCCACCGTGACCGGTGGCAATTCCTTGGCAACTCTTCATGGTTACTAGAGAACGAATTCAATCATGAGCTTGGGCTTGAGGTGTTTGACCGTGTGACTGAGTTGAGCTCTATCCAGATTGATGCTGACCAGGATGATCGTTGTGTCCTTCCTCAAGATGTTTTGACCTTTTTGAACGAAATTTTTAGCTGGGATCAGGAAAAAAGATACTTGGTTAACGAATTTGGCCTGGAAAAAACTAACATGATTTTTAATGTGTTAGATATGCAGCCAACTTCAGAAGGTATAGCCGACAGTGTGCGTGGCGGAAGTATCATTATCCAGGAAAAAGCGTTTGTAGGAGATCAATTTCAATGGGTGACTGAGGTGTCCTTGGTCAGAAAGTTAGCAGCAATAGCGTTGGACTTGGTTGTATTCGCGGTAGTTGCTTTTGTCGTTTCAAAAAATATTATATTTGGTGACTCGCAAGAACATGCATCATTTATTGAGAGCTATATGTATGACGTAAAGACTCAGCTGTCTTTATTAATTGGCTATCCGCTTTTGTCATGGGTGATGAAGTGGTCAACTCCCGGAAAATGGCTCTTGGGTTATCAGGTGTTTGGCGGGAAAACATGCCAGCTTGATATGCAGAGAGGGATTGGGCTTATGATAGCGTTTCTTTTGCTGATCATGTGGCTAAGTTTCATAGTGCATTTTTTTATTGGTTAATGGCTGTTTTACCTAACCATTTAGGTGCCAGGAGTTATTGTTTTTGATTATGATAAAATAAGAGTTTTTTAGTTTTTAAACTCTAAGGTTATTTTGATGGTGTAAGGGTGAGGTGGATGACTAAGTGTAAATATATAAAGCTGTTTGTTATATGTGGGGTTCCAGTGTTTATGCATTGGAGCCTCAGTATGGTGCTTCTGTTGCTAGTGCTGTATTCAGCTGCAGATGTTTCGATGTTGATCGCTGCGATTTCATTTTTCACAATAATGTTTTTTCATGAACTGGGCCATATGTGGTTTGCTGCTAGGCTAGGCCTTAAGTCGTTAAAGATAAAGCTTTATTTGTTTCATGGTCGGTTTTGTTTTGAAGAATCTAACAATGAATACCATACCTGCTTGGTTGCATGGGGCGGAGTTGTCGTTCAGGCGATAATTTTTATACCATGTATAGTTATATTTAGCCTTTATAGCGATGTGCTGCCCTGGTTCGTGAATGTTCCTCTGGTTATATTAGGCTATATAAATGCGTTGATAGCAGTGTTTAACTTGATTCCAGCTAAAGGGTTAGATGGGAGAATGTGCTGGAGATCTATTTCTCTATACTTTAGATATGGTAGGTCAAAGGCTGGTCGGCATAAAAGTCGTAAGAAGCATCTTAGGTCTATAAAATGAATGTGTTTTATAACTATATTATACTGTGGTGTTTTTATTTTTCGGATATCAAATATTATTGAATTAAATGTGATGTTTTTCTTTGTCAATATTTATAGGGGATAATTGATGTTTGAGTTTGTATTGGTGAGTATTTCTATATTTGGCTTAGGGGGTTGGTATTGTAGTCCTGAACCAAGCTATGAAGGTGGTATAAGAGAGTCAATACACACTCATGTGGTGACGCATGAAGATCTTAGCTATGATGAGTCAATCATTCTTCAGTATCAAATGGAAGATGCTCGCAGGACTCAATCACAGCTAAGAGTATTTGTTTCGGGCGAAAAAATGTGATTGGAAATGATTTCACAGTACACCCCCAAGAAATAAAAATTTCTGTTGATTTTGATAAAATTGAAATGTTTACACCTGAGTTTTTACAGATGGCTCAAGATTTTTATTTAGAAGATTCGGGGGTAATTGAAGTGGTGGATGTCAACGAGCAAGAAATGAAGCTTCGATCTAAAGAAGCGGGAAATGAGATTGTTTGCCAATCTAGTCCTGAATTTAATCAGTAAGAACACTCCTCAGGTTTATCGCGCATGGAGTATTTTCCTAAAAGTACATAACCTCGAAAAAACGTCGTCGGATAGTAGGGCACAGGACACCCCTCTGCTGACCGGTCGTTATCTCAGCGTGATAAAGCGCTGGTTAAATCTATCTACTCAATGAAATCGCTTTGAGCTTGCTAACCTATTACGAACCTCACAAGCTGATATTTTTCGCCAGTATAATTAGACATTAAGATAAAAAAAGCAATAAAATGAACAACAGAGCGTAGCAGAGACGTGTACACAAAGCTTCTCTGTTCTGTAGGATTCTTTTTATTTGAGTGAGGTGCTGATAAATGCATATTATTCTTGGGGCTCTAGGATCCATAGCAACGATACTTTGGGTTCTGTATCGGTTCGCAGAACTAGGGGTTGATCTCGGTGGCTTAAACCCGTTCCTTTGGAGGCGCCGACGACGTTGGAGAAAGCAGTATGACGCTAATCCTATTTACTCTATTGAGAAGCCCATTGAAGCCGCCGCATTAGCGTTAACTGCAACCGCGAAAGTGAATGGCGAGATATCGTCTGAAGAGAAGCGCGAGCTACTTGCGATATTCGAAAATGAATTTCATGTTAGTAAGCGTGAGGCTGTCGACCTGCTGGCATCTAGCACTTTCCTGATCGGGCGTGGAGATGAAATTAGAAACTCACTGGAAAAAGTGTTGGCACCGAGCGTACCCAATTTCACTTCAGAGCAAGCAGAATCAGTATTGAATCTGGCGAATAAAATTGCGAAAACGGGTGGGGAGCCCACCGCTGTTCAAATAGAGTTTATATCAAGCTTACATAAGCACTTGATGCCAGAGTCAGGTGAAAAGGCGAAATGGAGTTGAAGGCTAAAATATTTCTTTGGGCAGCTATGTGTTAAAAATGCATTGAAGAGGCTACTAAGCTCACACATCAAAAACGCCTTGGTTTGCTCAAACCAAGGCGTTTGTTTTTCTCCCGTTTAACAAACTAGCCTAGCGCTTCTTCTTGGCAGGCTTCTTTCCGGCACTGGTCGGGGCGCTCTCCTTCTCGCCGCTACCGCCATTGGGGAAGTGGGCACGAACCAGTTCCAGCAGTCCTTGCGTTGAGGTGTCGAAGTCGGCGGCGTTGGTGTCGATACGCTCGCTGATTTCACCGGCGATGCGCTTGCCCAGCTGTACGCCCCACTGGTCAAAGGAGTTGATGTTCCAGATCACCCCTTGCACAAACACCTTGTGCTCATAGAGCGCAATCAATGCACCCAGGTTTTTCGGCGTTAGTTCGTCCAGCAGCAGGGTACTGGAAGGGCGGTTGCCGGGGCAGCTGTAGGGGTCGTGCTGGCTGAGCTCTTTGCTATCCCCCTGGCTGCCTTCCATAAAGGCGTTGGCCTGGGCGAGCATATTGGTTAGCAGGGCGAAGTGGTGGTCTTCCACGCCGGGCTCGGGCTTGAGCGAGGCGATAAAGTCGATAGGTACGTAGCGGGTGCCCTGGTGCAGCAGCTGGAAGAAGGCGTGCTGGCCGTTGGAGCCGGTTTGCCCCCAAACAATCGGGCCGGTTTTGTAATTCACCGGGTGGCCGAAAATATCGACTGATTTGCCGTTAGACTCCATATCCAGCTGTTGCAGGAAAGAGGGCAACTGGTTCAGCGCCTGGTCGTAAGGCACGATGGCTTGGGTTTCGGCGCCGATAAAGTTGATGTACCAAATGCCGATCAGCGCCATCAGTACCGGCATATTCTCGGAGAAAGGCGCATTAATGAAATGGCTATCCATTTCATGAGCACCTTCTAACAGCTCGATAAAGCCTTCAAAACCGATCGACAGCGCAATCGGTAGGCCGATAGACGACCACATGGAGTAGCGACCGCCTACCCAAGCCCAGAACTCGAACACGTTCTCTTCGCGAATGCCGAACTCCATCGCCGCTTTGCGGTTGGTGGAGGCGGCGATAAAGTGTGCGCCCACGTCTGCGTCTTCGCCAGCGTTCTCCAGGAACCAGCGCCGGGCTGTTTTTGCGTTGAGCAGCGTTTCCTGGGTCGAGAAGGTTTTGGTGGAGACGATAAATAGCGTGGTGGCGGGGTCAAGGCGCGAGAGCACCTTCTGAATATGAGTGCCGTCCACGTTGGAAACGAAGTGGAAATGCAGCTCCGGGTGGCGGTATTTTAGCAGCGCGCGCACCGCCATATTGGGGCCTAAATCCGAGCCGCCAATACCGATATTGACCACGTCCTTAATGCGCTGACCGTTGTAGCCTTTCCACTCGCCGCTGCGCACCGCTTCAGAGAACACCTTGATTTGCTCGCGGGTGCGGGTGATTTCCGGCATCACGTCTTCGCCGTCTACATGGACCGGTTCATCGCTCAAATTGCGCAGAGCGGTGTGTAGTACCGGGCGGTTTTCAGTGACGTTGATAATGTCGCCGGAGAACATCTGCGCGCGGCGCTGAACCAGCGCGGAGTGGTCGGCCAGCTCGAGCAGTTTGGCGAGCACCTCACCGGAGACGTGGTGCTTGGAGTAGTCCAGAAACAAACCGCCTACCCGTAGGCTCATTTTCTCAAAGCGCTGCGGGTCATTGGTGAAATAGTCACGAATGCGGTCGTTGGCGGTTTTGTCGCGCAGGCGGTCAAGCGCCTGCCAGGTAACGCTGCGGGTGAGTTGAAACATAGGGCGATCCATTTGTTATAAGTGAATGTGGTAACCAAATGCGAAAAGTGGCGTTATGTAAAAATACTACATAAAAAATGACAAAGAGTAGAGGGTATAGCGGCTGTGGAAAGAGATTAAATGCGTAAAGCTACGTGCTTAAAAGGGCAGGCATGTTCGCCTGCCCTCACTTTTGGCTAAAAGCCGTTTAAGTGGCAACGGCGACTTGGGCCGCGCCGCGCTTGATAAACGCATAGCCTAAACCTGTCACCAACGAGCCCGCTATAATGGCGCCAAGGTAGAGTAGCGCCGGGGTAATGGCGTTGGGAATCAGTAGTACGAAGATACCGCCATGGGGCGCCATGAGCTTAGCGCCTACTAACATGGAGAGGGCGCCGGTGAGGGCACCGCCCACCATGCAGGCGGGGATCACCCGCAGCGGGTCTTTGGCCGCAAAGGGGATCGCGCCTTCACTGATAAAGCATAGGCCAAGTACAAACGATGCTTTACCTGCTTCGCGCTCCGGTGCAGAGAACTTGTTGCGCGCCACAAAGCTGGCAATCCCCATACCAATGGCCGGCACCATGCCCGCGGCCATAATCGCCGCCATGGGGCCGTAGGTTTCTGAAGCGAGCAGACCCACGCCAAAGGTGTAAGCGGCTTTGTTGACCGGGCCACCCAGGTCAAAGCACATCATCGCGCCCAGCAGAATGCCTAGTAGCACCGCATTGGTGGAGCCCATGGATTCCAGGAAGCTGGTCAGGCCATTGAGTAGCGCCGCGACCGGTTCGCCAATCACGTAGATCATGGTCAGGCCAGTGACCAAGCTGGCGATTAACGGAATGATCAGAATCGGTTTGAGGGATTCAACGCTGGAAGGCAGCTTAACGTAACGCGTCACCGCCAGCGCCACGTAGCCTGCCAGGAAACCTGCCAAAATACCGCCGATAAAGCCGGAGCCGATATTGGCTGCCAGCATGCCGCCAATCATACCCGGTGCGATACCGGGGCGGTCGGCGATGGAGTAGGCGATGTAGCCCGCCAATACGGGAATCATCAGTGCGAAGGCGGTGCCGCCACCAATCTGCATCAGTGCGGCGGCCAGAGTGCCTTCCTGCTCGAAGGCTTCAATGCCAAACACAAAGGAGAGCGCTATCAGCAAACCGCCCGCCACCACCATCGGCAGCATAAAGGAAACGCCGGTGAGCAGGTGCTTATAGACACCTTTCTCTTTAACGCTCTTATTCGCGCTGCCCGCACTGCTGTTGCCGCTTTCTATAGCAGCCTCGCTGAGCGCGGCTTCAATGGTGGGGCGTGGCTTTTTCAGTGCGTTGCCGGTCGAGGTGCGGTAGATGCGCTTGCCTGCGAACCGCGCTGGATCAACGTCGATATCACAAGCCAATACGACCACGTCGGCATCGGCGATCTCTTCTTCCGTCAACTGATCTTGGGCGCCTACCGAGCCTTGGGTTTCCACCCGAATGGCGTGACCCATGGCTTTGCCTGCCTCTGATAGTGCTTCGGCGGCCATAAAGGTGTGTGCGACGCCGGTGGGGCAAGCGGTAACGGCAACGATTTTCTTGCCACCCGCTTCGCTTGGCGTTGCGGCTATTGCCGTAGCAGCCGGGGCGCTATAAATGGGCGCTTCACGCTTGGCCTGGGCCAGAAAGCCACTGGGGTCGGGGAGGGCGCTGGCAATCGGCGCTTGGAATAGCCGCTTGCCTTCAAAGCGCTCTGGGGCAGGCACGTGATCAGCGGCGACCACGATCAAATCGGCATTGGCGATCTGCTCGGCGGTGGCGGCTTGGAGCGGCGCGACTTCACCATGCATTTCTACATGCGCCGACCAGCCTTGGCGCTGGGCGGCTTGTTCCAGGCGCTTAGCCGCGAGGAAGGTGGTCGCCATGCCGCTGGGGCAGGCGGTAATCAGAATAATATTCATAGCGTGGCTCCCTCGGTGATGGTGTCATCAAGACGCCGTATCCGGGTGTGTTGTTGGAGTGAATCGAAATCGGCTGCATGGGGATCGCCCACGCCGACGTGGCGAACGGCCTCGGCAGACAACGCCGTGGCGAAGCGAAGGGTGTGCTCGGGGGCGTGGCCGCTAAGCAGGCCATGCAACATGCCAGCGACAAAGGTGTCTCCGGCGCAGACGGTATTGGTGGCGGTGACCCTGGGCGGTGTGGCGTGCCAGACGCCTTGAGCGTTAACCCACAGCACTCCTTCGGCACCCGCTGAAATCAGCGTATGGGCGATGCCGCTTTCATGCAGCCGCTTGGCCGCATTCAAGCGCGCATCGGAAGACGTCATATCTTTGCCCGCCCACTCTGCCAGTTCGTTTTCATTAGGCTTAACACCGGCGGGGTGAGTCGCTATGGCTGCATTAAGTGCCGGGCCACTGGTATCTACCCAGAGCGGCACGCCGCTGGCGTTTAAGTGGTTTAACAGTCGACTGAAATCGTCAAGGGAGAACCCAGGGGGCAGACTGCCCGCCACAACGATGGCTTGTGGGGGCGTTGCACTGGTCAGCTCAGCATCCAACTTATGAGTCAGCGCCTGTAAATGCTCTGCGTCGATCGGCATGCCGGGGCCGTTAATGTCGGTAACGCGACCGCTCTGTTCCGCAATTTTGGCATTTATGCGGGTTTCGCCAGGCACCCGCACAAAGGCATCGGTTAAGGCGTACTTGGCAAAGGCCAATTGGAAAGGCGCGTCATTATCGGCGCCTAAAAAACCGCTGACGGTAACGTCGTGGCCTAGCCCTGCCAATACGCGGGCAACATTGACCCCTTTGCCCGCAGCTTCTAATTGCGCGCTGGTGGGGCGGTTGACACTGCCCAGCACCAGCGCGTCGAGATTAAACGCCAAATCCAGCGCTGGGTTGAGGGTAATACACAGCACGCGGGCCATTAGCGCGCCTCCAGCGCATCGCGCACTTCATCGCTGGTGGCTTGGGAAAGCGCCAACTGAGCGCTGGCCTGGGCATCCGCAAAATCAAATTCGCGCAGGCGAGCCTTGACCAGCGGAATCTGCCTTGCGCTGACGGAAAGCTCGTCTACGCCAAGGCCGACCAGCACCGGAATGGCTACGGCATCTGAGGCCAACTCGCCGCACACGCCGACCCATTTACCTTGGGTGTGGGCAGCTGCCACGGTCATCTGAATCAAACGCAGCACCGCAGGGTGCAAACCATCGGCCTGGGCGGAAAGCTCCGGGTGGCCGCGGTCGATGGCCAGGGTGTACTGGGTTAGGTCGTTGGTGCCGACTGAGAAGAAGTCCACCTCGGCGGCTAGGCTTGGGGCTAACAGCGCGCTAGAGGGGATTTCAATCATCACTCCAAGCTGTACGTCGGTGGCGCGCTGGGAAGTCGGAATCTCCTGGAGTAGGCGATCATAGATGAGTTTGACCGCGCGGAACTCGGCAATGTCTTTGACCATCGGCAGCATAATACGCAGAGGGCTGTCTTTGCCGGCCATCAACAGCGCGCGCAGCTGGGTTTCGAGCACTTCGGGCTGGGTCAGCGCCAGGCGAATACCCCGCAGGCCCAGGAAGGGGTTGTCTTCCTGAGGCACCGGCCAGTAGGGCAGCGGTTTGTCGCCACCCACATCTAGCGTGCGGGCGACCAGCGGGCGGCCATCGAGGGCGTCAATCGCCTGGCGGTACTCGCTAACCTGAGTGGCTAAATCCGGGGCGCTGGCGTGGGCCATAAACAGGAATTCGGTACGCAGCAGGCCAACGGCCTCGGCGCCGCGCTCCACCGCATCGGCGGCGTGGGCGGTGTTGCCCAGATTAGCAGCGACTTCGACACGGTGCCCGTCGCGGGTTTGGGCGATCTCAAAGCGGGTTTCCCAGGCATCGGCTTCGCGCTGTTGGAGGTCGAGCAACTGCTGTTCGGCGCGCTGCAGACGCTCCTCGGAAGGCTGCGATGTGACTCGGCCGCGTTCGCCGTCCAAAATCATCATGCTGGCGTTGTTGAGTGCCATTATTGCCTGGCCAGCGCCGACGACCGCAGGGATGCCTAGCGCGCGGGCCAGAATAGCGCTATGCGCCGTGGCGCCGCCGCGAACGGTGAGCAGGCCGCGCACACGGGAAGTATCCAGACGGGCCACATCGGAAGGGCCGATATCGTCCATGACCAGAATGTAGGGGTGATCCGGCGGTTCCGGAAGTGTTACGTCGCACAGCACGCCTAGCACTCGTCGGCCTACGTCGCGCAAATCGGCGGCGCGTTCGGCCAACAGGCGATCGGCGAGCATTTCCTGGGCGTGGGCGGCGGTTTCAATGGCTTCCCACCAGCCTGCTTCGGCTGAGCGGCCTTCACGAATGGCATCCACTGCCGCATGATGGAGTTCGGGGTCGTCGAGCATCTCTTCGTGCATGGAGAGGATATCGGCGACTTCGCCACCGGGGGCCTTGCGCACCAAGCTTTCCAGTTGGGCGGCACCCTCTTTTAGCGCGCTGTTCAAACGGCTGATTTCGTGTTCAGCGTCGCTGGCGTGTTCGGCGTAGTCGAATTGCATCGGGCGAATGACAAACACCGGCGCAATGGCCAAACCGGGGGAGGCGGCCACGCCCGCGTGGGGCGTGTCAGCCGCGAGGGGCTCGATATCCGCTTGGGCCGTGCTCGCTTGCGGGGTGCTGTCAAAGCCACCGTCAAAGGGCATTACTTTTTCTCCCAGACCCGATTCAACGGCTTCAGCAACGGCCTCAAGCGCTACGCTCGCCTGCTCGCCTTCGGCTGAAAGTACCAGCCACTGGCCGCGCCGAGCGCCCAGGCCGATCACTTTGGTCAGGCTGGCGGCGGAAACCGGGGTGGCGCTGCCTTCTTCCAGGCGTGCCTGAATCGGCATGGCCTGGGCGCGAGCAACTTGCACCAACTGCTTGGCGGGGCGGGCGTGCAGGCCGTGGGGGTTAAGCACACGCACCCGGCGGGTCTGGGTGCTGGCGGTCTCGCCTGCCAGGGTGGCCAGTAGTTGAGCGCTGGTTTTGCCCACTAAGCTTTGGCTTTCGCCGTTGTCTAATACCGCCATTAGCTGTTCTAAAAGCGTTCGGTGGGCATCGCCGTGGGCGGCCAGGCAGAACAACGCATGCACTGGATGACCAGCGCTTTCCAGGCTCTGCTCCGCTGGCGTGGCGACCCCCAGCGCGGGCTGGTTAACGCCCTGGGCGCTGCTTGCCAGCCACAGTCCTTTACCTAACCAGGTTGGCTGTGCCGCGGCGACGGCGGTAATAAAGCGGTTATCGACACAACCGCTTTGGCGTAAGCGGGCGGCCGCGGCTAAAACGAGCTCTTGTGGATCGCGGGCGGGAAAGTTGACGCATAGGGTGTCGGCGTCCAGGCGCGGCTCTAATGCGGGTTTGGAAAGCAGCCGAGCAACATCTGCCGCGGAAGTGGCACTGGCCAACTGCTCTGAAACGCCCTCTTTGTCGAGTACGTGGGTCAGCTGGCGCAGAATATCCAGGTGTTCATCGTTTTGAGCCGCAATCGTTACCAGTACGTGAACCTGCTGGCCGTCGTGCCACTCAACCCCTTGGGGAAACTGCAGTACGCGCACGCCCGTTTGCTTTACATACTGGCGGCTTTCCGGCGTACCGTGGGGTATCGCAATGGCGTTGCCTAAAAACGTTGAGGACTGCGCCTCGCGGGCATGTAGGCCGTCGCGGTACTCGGCCTCAACCAAGCCGGCGTCAACCAGCGCCTCAGCGGCACTGTCGAGCGCGGTTTGCCAGCTGTCGGCGTTGCGGCCTAGCAAGATGTCATTGGGGCCGAGTGTCAACATAGGTGTCTCCGTGTAGAACCATAGTCGTAGCGCATCGAAGTGAGCTAGATGAATCTTCTCATCTGTGTATAGTTGGCTATGCTGAATCGATTCACTGAATGACACAAGGTTTGTGCTTTTAGACTTTGGTCTGGTAGGCGCTAACTTGCTGATAAACTGCTCGATCACACCGAGGGGGAACCGCATGACACTTGCCGATATTGCCCGGCTAGCCGGCGTCTCGCGCACGACCGCTAGTTACGTGATTAATGGCCAGGCCGAGCAGCGACGCATTAGCGCAGCGACCATCGATAAGGTGATGGCGGTGGTGCGCCAACACCGCTACCACATTGACCCCCAGGCGGCAGCGCTGCGCCGGGGTGCTAGCCGCTTGCTGGGGCTTATCGTGCCGGATCTGGAGAACATCAGTTACGCCCGGCTAGCCAAGCGCCTGGAGCGTGGCGCCCGGGAGCAGGGGTATCAGCTGTTGATCGTAAGCTCGGATGACTGCGCAGAGAGCGAACGAACCCTCGCCCTGGCGCTGCGTGCCCAGCGCTGCGAAGTATTAATCACCGCCAGTTGCTTGCCTAGCGACGACACTTTTTATGCCGACCTAGTTGACGAGGGCTGGTGCGTGGTCGGGATGGATCGCGGCCTTAATCCAGCGCGTTTTGCCAGCGTGGTGAGTAACGATCAGGAGGCGGCTAAGACGTTGACGCGCTCGGTGATTGGTGAGGAAACCAAGCGCGTTGCCTGGTTGGAAGCAATGCCGGATCTGTCGGTGAGTTGCGAACGGCGGGCGGGCTTTCAGGCGGCACTCAAAGGCACTGCTATTGAACCGCTTTATTTAACCGGATCGCACTATGAGCGCAGCGAAGGGGCACGTTTGGCAGCTCAGTTATTGGATGAGCAGGGCGGCGCTGACGCGCTGGTGACTGGCTCTTACACACTGATGGAAGGGGTGTTTGATGTGTTCTTGGAACGTGGCGGCTTGCCGGAGAATATTCGTCTGGCCACCTTTGGCGACCACCGGCTGCTGGATTTCCTGCCTCAGCCCGTTAACTCGGCGCTGCAAGATTACGACCGTATCGCCGAGTTAACACTGCGCTGTGCCCTAGCCGCCATGAGCGGTCATTATGAAAGTGGACTGCAGGTTGTGGCTCGCCACCTGCACCGGCGTTAAACCGTGCGTGCCTGGGCCCAGGCGGCTGCATCCGGTATCGACATGTCGTAGCTCTCGCTCAAGTAGGGCGAGGAGAGCAGGAAGTCGGCGCTCGCCGCATTGCAGGCAACCGGCACATTCCACAGCGCCGCTAAACGCAGCAGCGCTTTGACATCCGGGTCGTGGGGCTGGGGTGAGAAAGGATCCCAAAAGAAGATCAGCACATCTAACTGCTGCTCGGCAATCCGTGCGCCAATCTGCTGGTCACCGCCCAAGGGGCCGCTCATTAGGCCCTCGACTTCTAACCCTAACGCGGTCTTAAGCCGCTTAGACGTAGTGCCCGTGCCAATCAGTTCGTGCTGGCTTAGCGTATCCTGCCAGCGGGTTGCCCACTCCAGCATCTCAGTTTTTTTACCATCATGGGCAATCAGCGCAATGCGCTTGCGCGCTTGCAGGGTTCGGATAGCCTGACGGGGCGGTTGTGCGTCACTCATATCGTCACTTTCCTCTTGGTTGTTTTGCTTTTGAAAGGTCGCTAAAGATTAAAGCTCGCTACAGAGGTTAGCCCGTTACTCGCTATCCAAGGCAAGGATTTTCATCGTGTTGGTGCCGCCATGAGCGTTCATATGGTCGCCACGGGTCAGAATGACATGCTCGCCAGGGTGGATAAATCCCTGTGCCTGCAGGCGCTTCAAGGCCTCTTGGTTGAGATTGGTAGGATCCATGTCGGTGGTGTCGAAAGGTATTGAGACAACGCCGCGATAGAGCGCCATGCGCCGTTGGGCGATAGGGTTATGGGCTAAGCCGACAATGGGCAGGCCGGAGCGAATCCGCGAAGCGATTAAAGGCGTATAGCCGGTTGCTGTCATGCAGGCGATGGCGCTGACGCCGGATAGATGGTTCGCCGCATACATTGCTGATAGCGCAATGGTTTCATCGATACGCTCGAAGCCTTCATGAATGCGGTGGCCTGACTCCTGGGCCATGCGTTCACGCTCGGCACCCAGGCAAACGCGATCCATCGCTTCAATGGTTTCCACCGGATAATCACCCGCGGCGGTCTCTGCTGACAGCATCACTGCATCGGTGGCGTCGAGCACCGCGTTGGCCACGTCAAAGACTTCGGCGCGGGTAGGTAGCGGCGACTCAATCATCGACTCCATCATCTGAGTAGCGGTGATTACCGCACGATTAAGAGTGCGAGCATGTTTAATAATGCGCTTCTGGGTGCCAATCAACGCCGCGTCGCCAATCTCAACGCCCAGGTCGCCCCTGGCCACCATGACGGCCTCTGAGGCTTCGATAATGCCATCCAGGGTGGCGTCGTCGGCAACCGCCTCAGCGCGTTCGAGCTTAGCCACCAGGCCAATCTCTTTACCGGCTTCGCCAAGCAGTTCGCGGGCTTCCTGCATATCCGCGGCGTTGCGTGGGAAGGAGACCGCTAGATAGTCAACGCCGATCTCGATAGCGGTTTTCAGGTCGGCCTTATCTTTCTCCGTGAGGGCAGGCGCGGATAGACCGCCGCCCTGTTTGTTAATGCCTTTATTGTTGGAGAGCTTGCCGCCCACGTGAACCCGGGTGTGGACTTCCTGTCCAATCACACGAGTGACATCCAAAACCAAACGGCCGTCGTCGAGCAATAGGCGGTCGCCTTCAATGACATCCTCAGGCAGGGTTTGGTAGTCGCAGCCAACGCGCTCTGTGGTACCGCTGTTGGCGTCCAGCGCCATGTCCAAGACAAATGGCTGGCCGACATCGAGTTTGACGGCGCCTCCAATAAAGCGCGCAATACGAATTTTCGGCCCCTGTAGGTCGCCCAGCGCCGCAACGCTGCGACCAAGTCGCTCGGCGATCTCGCGCACCTCGCCTAAGCGGCGGCGGTGGTCATCTGCCGAGCCGTGGGAGAAGTTAAGCCGCACCACATCCACACCGGCTTTGAGCATCGCTTCCAGCACGCCGGGGCGATCGCTGGCGGGGCCGAGGGTGGCAACGATTTTAGTGCGCCGTAGCGGGGTATGTAAGTTGGTAGCGGTGTTCGAAAGAGGGGCAGTAGACGCCTGAGCTGCTGTGTTCGAGGTAGCATTTGTCACGAGAGCGCTCTCCTTATACAAGGGTATTGTTGGCAATTTAGTATTGGACTACGATAGCGTTTATATAGTAATTTTACTACATATTGGATTTCTACTAGCCTTTTGGGGCGGTTAAAACGCTATTTATCGGCCTCATGACGCTTAAATACGTATTTTTAGTAATTTTTTTACTAAAAGTACTTTTCATCATTATTGGTCAATTGAGGAGCTATCATGACAATAAGAGTTGCGATTAACGGATTTGGCCGTATTGGCCGCAACGTGTTGCGCGCCCTTTACGAAAACAGCTACCGTGACCGCGTTCAGGTGGTTGCCATTAACGATCTAGGCGATCCCTCGCTAAATTCCCACCTGCTGCGTCACGACACCGTGCATGGTCACTTTCCTTTTAAAGTAGAACATGATGCCGAGAGCATCACGGTGGATGGTGATCGTATCGCCATCTCCTCAGAGCGCGACCCGTCACAGTTGCCTTGGGCATCAATGAATATTGATTTGGTGATGGAATGCACCGGATTATTTACTAAGCGAGCGGCGGCGGCTAAGCATATCGAAGCGGGTGCCAAGCGCGTGCTGATTTCTGCTCCCAGCCCGGATGCCGATGCGATGATCGTTTATGGTGTCAATGAAGGTGTGTTGACCGCTGAAGATACCGTTGTCTCTAACGCTTCCTGCACCACCAACTGCTTGGCGCCAGTAGCGAAAGCCATAAACGATGTTGTGGGTATCGAAAACGGTTTGATGACCACCGTGCATGCTTACACCAACGATCAAAACCTGTCGGATGTTTACCACACTGACCCCTACCGGGCGCGCAGTGCCACCCACTCGATGATCCCGACTAAAACCGGCGCTGCCGCGGCGGTAGGCATCGTATTGCCGGAGCTGGCGGGTAAGTTCGATGGTCTTGCAGTTCGTGTGCCGGTGATCAACGTTTCGCTGGTGGATCTCACGTTTACCGCCGGACGCGATACCACCAAGGAAGAGATCAACGCCATCGTTGAGAAGGCTGCCGCCAACTCGCCGGTTTTGGCCGTTAATGCCGAGCCGCTGGTGTCTATCGACTTCAACCACGATGCCAACTCGTCGACCTTTGATGCCAACCATACCCGCGTGAATGGCCGTCTGGTTAAAATCATGGCTTGGTACGACAACGAGTGGGGCTTCTCTAACCGTATGCTAGATACCGCGCTGGCGATGCAGGCGACGGCTAAGTAACGCCTTACTAAGGGCAGGTGTCGCCCAGCAGCAGCTCCGTTTGCAGCAGTTGCTGGGCAAGGGGCACGCGGCCTAGAATCATCTGTGCTGCGATCCGCCCCTTCCCCCCGCTATCCTGGCGTACCGTGGTTAAGCGCGGTGCGCGGTACTGACCTTCGGCAATACCATCAAAGCCAGTAATGCGTAGCTCTTCCGGTACGCGAATACCGCGCTGTTCGGCGAGCGTTAGCGCCGTCAGCGCGATGCGGTCAGACATGCACAGCAGCAGGTCTGGCCGCTGTTCGATGGGCTGGTCGAGAATCTCGGCAATTACCGGCGAGCACACCTCGAAGGTATTCTCCTCGATATTCCATAGCGGCACCCGTTCTGCATCCATACCTTGCTCATTGAGTGCGTCATGAAAGCCTTCAAGACGGGCGCGGCTGATCGTGCTGGTGTTGGGCAGCAAGGTATGTTCGGGGGTTACTCGGCCGTTGCAGACCTCTTTGGTTAAGCGCAGGTTGATGATTGCCGGACGTTTGGGCAATAGGCTCAGCGCATGCCGGGCGATTTTATAGCTGGCAGCGGTATCGTCGATATGCACCGTTGGGCAGCCTTCTATATCAAAATCAACGGATACCAAATTACGCTGGGCAGGCAGTTCATCAAGCAGTTTGTTGTTGGGCATTAGCCCATAGACGATAAAGCCATCGGCGATATTGGCCGAGCCCGGTGGTTGGGAGGCGTGGCCGCGACCCGGCAATAGCAGCATCGTATGGCCGTGGGCATCAAGGACTTCGGCGACCCCGGAGAGAAACTCGCTGGCCACGGCGTCGTTCAAGCTGTAGGTAAGGCTTTCGGCAAGAATGACCGCAATGATCCGCGAGCGGCCGGTTCGCAGGCTGCGCGCTTTGGCGTCAGGGCCGCTGTACCCCAGCCGTTTGGCCTGCTTGAGTATCCGTTCGCGTAGGGCGGGAGAGAGCTGATCCGGGCGGTTAAAGGCATTGGAAATCGTCGCCGTGGAGACGTTGAGTTCCTGCGCAAGATCCTTGAGTGTCATTCGGCGCTGATCAGTCACAATGTGTCCTTAGCAGGCTATTTTTTAATAATTGAAGGCTTAGCTATTTAAAAGGCGCGTTAGATAAAATCGACCCGCTGGGTGCTGCCACTCCCCATGATAAGCGAAGGGGAGGTTAGGCACACACAGCGGGTCGGTAATGCGGGTATCTTGGTTGTCTTGTGAGTTAAGCGGCCGCCTGCTGTTCAGCTAATTTCAGCGCCGTACCGTTGTCATCAAACAAGTGGACTTTTTCCCAATCCGCTGCCAGTGATACCTGCTGACCTTCCTTCCACTGGCTGGGTGCTTCGCTGCGGTGGATCAGTAGCGTATCGCCCTGTTTGGGCTCAAGGTAGACGTAAACCTCGTTGCCTAAATACTCGACGTTGACGATATCAAAGCAGTTGCCATCAGTGGGCGCCGCCAAGCATAGATGCTCGGGGCGAATGCCCAGCGTCAGCGCTTCACCGCTTTGCCGTTGTTGGGCATCCTGGGGTAAGGCGAGTTCGCCAATCCCCGTGGCCCGCACGCGGCAGCCGCTGGCGTTGCCAGCGAGTAGCTCTGCGGGCATAAAGTTCATGGTCGGTGAGCCCATAAACCCGGCAACAAATTTCGTCGCTGGGCGCTGATAAAGCTCGTGGGGGCTACCGACCTGCTCGACGTAGCCTCCATTGAGCACCACGATTTTGTCGGCCAGGGTCATGGCTTCCACCTGGTCGTGGGTGACGTAAATCATGGTTGAACCGAGACGGTGATGCAGCCGGGCGATCTCGTTACGCATCTGCACCCGCAGTGAGGCATCCAGGTTGGAGAGTGGCTCGTCAAATAGCAGAATGCGCGGCTCCCGCGCCATGGCTCGGCCCATGGCCACCCGCTGGCGCTGGCCGCCGGAAAGCGCCTTGGGCTTACGGTGCAGAAGTTCTTCAAGCTGCAAAATCTTGGCTGTGCTCATGACCCGCTCGTGCACCGTCTCTTTGGCGGTTTTGGCCAGTTTCAGGCCAAACGCCATGTTGTCGTAAACGGTCATGTGCGGGTAGAGCGCATAGGATTGAAACACCATGCCCACCCCGCGTTCCCGCGGTGGCAAGTCATTGACCACGGTGTCGTCCATGCGCAGGTCGCCATCGCTAATCGATTCCAAACCAGCGATCAGGCGCAAAAGGGTCGACTTGCCGCAGCCGGAAGGGCCAACGAACACCACAAACTCGCCGTCGCCAATATGTAGATCCACATCGTTAATAATGTGATCGCTGCCAAACACTTTGTTGATCTTGCTAAGCGTTACACTGGCCATGGGTGACTCCTTGCCGACCTCACTGCTTCGCTCGCGTTGGGCCGGCCTGTTGTTTTGTATGGTTAAGTATTATCGGCGACGCGCATAAAGGCCGCTTGATACCCTGGCAGCGTCAGGCTGTCACCGTTGCGCTGAGTGGTAAAGCCGTGGCCCTGCAAGTCGCTCTCTATCGCTAGCGGCAGGCTAACCGTCTGCGCCTCGGCGGTAAGGTTGAAAACGCACAGCAGCTTTTCAGCATCTTTTTGACGGCTAAAGCCGAGCAGCGTTTCGCCCACATCGACCAGCGTTAAGTCGCCGTCGAACAGCGCGGGGTGTTGGCGGCGGAAGGCCAGCATGCTGCGCAGCGCATTCAGGGTGGAGTTGGCATCATCCTGCTGGCGGCTTACCGCCAGGTCGAGGTGACTGGCCTCCATGGGTAGCCAGGGCTCAACATTGGAGAAGCCGCCGTGTTCGCTGTCGTTCCAGGGCATTGGCGTGCGGCAACCGTCGCGGCCTTTGAACTCCGGCCACAGCACTTTGCCGTAGGGGTCTTGGATGCGTTCAAAGGGGACGTCGGCCTCCGGCAGGCCCAGCTCTTCACCTTGGTAGAGGCAGACGCTACCGCGTAGCGAGCAGAGCATGGCCAGCGCCACTTTCGGGTAGGCGGTAGGGTGTTCACCTGCGCCCCAACGGGTGGCGCTGCGTACCACATCGTGGTTAGAGGTTGCCCAGCATGGCCAGGCATCACCCGCCAGGCGCTGAAAGCGCTCCAGCACTTCATGAATATAGCGCGCTGAGTGGGGCTTGTTGAGCAGGTCAAAGGTGTACGCCATATGCAGCTTGTCGCCACCGGCGGTGTACTCGGCCATACGCTCAAGCGGGTTATCGTCGCCGATTTCACCCACGGTCGTGGTGCCCGGATATTCATCCATCAGCGCGCGCAGATCTTTCAGAAAGTCGAGATTTTCCGGGCGGCTAAGGTCGTAAACATGGCGCTGCCAGGTATAGGGATTGCTATCAGGCGCGCCCAGGGTTTTGGCTTCGCCTTTGGGAACCGGCGGGTTGTCGCGCAGCTCGGCGTCGTGGAAGTAGAAGTTGACCGTATCCAAGCGGAAACCATCCACGCCCAACTCCAGCCAGAAGCGCATATTATCCAACTGCGCCTGGCGCGCTTCCGGGTTATGGAAGTTGACGTCCGGCTGGCTGGTGAGAAAGTTATGCATATAGTACTGCTGGCGCCGTGAATCAAACGTCCACGCCGGGCCACCGAAAATCGACAGCCAGTTGTTGGGTGGCGTGCCGTCCGGCTTTGGGTCGGCCCACACAAACCAGTCGGCCTTCGGGTTGGTACGATCTTGGCGGCTTTCCTGAAACCAGGCGTGTTGATCCGATGTGTGGCTAATCACCTGATCGATCATCACCTTAAGCCCCAGCGAGTGGGCCTTTTTCAGCAGTGCTTTAAAGTCCTCCAGGGTGCCGAACATGGGGTCAACATCGCAGTAGTCGCTAATGTCGTAGCCAAAATCGAGCATTGGCGAGGTGAAAAATGGCGATAGCCAGATACCGTCCACGTTCAGAGACGCCACGTAATCGAGTTTTTCAGTAATCCCGTTAAGGTCGCCAATACCGTCGCCACGGCTATCCATAAAGCTGCGCGGGTAAATCTGGTAGATAACGCCGCCGCGCCACCAAAGAGTGTTGTCTTGCATCTTGAAATCCATTGTTGACATAAAAAATCCTTAGCCTTTAACGGCACCGGCGGTAAGGCCTGACACAATGCGGCGCTGGAAGATAATCACTAATACGACCAGCGGCACCGTGACCACCACAGAAGCGGCCATAATTGGCCCCCAGGGCAGTTCGTAGGCGCTGCCGCCTGACAGCAGCGCGATGGCGACGGGTACCGTGCGCTGGGTGTCGGTGAGTGTGAAGGTGAGGGCAAACAGAAACTCGTTCCAAGCGGCGATAAATGCCAGCAGCCCAGTGGTCGCCATGGCGGGCCACATGAGCGGCAGAAACACTTTTGTGATCGTTACCCAGGGCGTGGCGCCGTCCATAATGGCGGCCTCTTCCAGCTCCATGGGTAGCTGCTTCATAAAAGTGGTCAACACCCAGACGGTGAAGGGCAGGGTGAAGATGGTGTAGCTGAGGATCAGCCCCGCAGGGTTGTTGTAGAGATTGAGTGCACGGATCACCTCAAACAGACCTGAGAGCACCGCCACCTGGGGAAACATCGAAACGCCCAGAATCACCAGCAGCACCGTTGAGCGGCCGCGAAAGCGCACACGGCCCAGGGCGTATGACGCGGTAATGCCGAGCAGTAGAGCGATGAACACCACGCTAACCGCCACGATGATGGAGTTAAAAATAGCGCGCAGAAAGCTGGTTTGGGTGAAGACGCTGATGTAGTTATCGAAGTTCCAGTTCGACGGCCACAGCTCAACCCGGAACAGGTCGCTCGAGGGTTTTAATGAGGTGACCACCGCGTAGTAGAACGGGAAAACGGCATACACCATGATCAGCACAATCAGCGCCCAAAACCCGACGCGCTTGGCTACTTTGGCCAACTGACGCGTGTTCATTAGTCACCTCCCAATTGGATTTGTTTACGCCCAACGTAGAGATAAGCCACGGTGGCCAATGCAATAATTAAGAACAGCAGGGTAGAGGCAGCGCTGCCGTAACCGACATCCTGAAACTCGACCAACTGCTGGCGGGCGTATACCGACATCGACATGGTGCTGGTGGAATTAGAGGTCAGTACGTAGATCACGTCGAACACGCGCAGCGCGTCGAGCAAGCGGAAAATCACCGCTACCATGAGCGCCGGGGTAATTAACGGCAGGGTGACCTTGAAGAACACTCGAATCGGGTGGATGCCGTCTACTTCAGCGGCCTCGTAGCAATCCTTGGGCAGCATTTGCAGGGCAGCAAGCACCAGCAACGCCACGAAGGGGATGGTTTTCCACACATCGACCATAATCACCGCCCACATGGAGTAGGTGGCGTTGGCTGTCCAGGCGATGGGAGCGTCAATCACCCCAAGACCCATCAACATATAGTTGATAATGCCGAACTGGTCGTTGAGCATCCACGCCCACATTTGCGCAGAAACGATGGTGGGAATTGCCCAGGGAATCAGTACCGCAGCGCGAACGATTACGCGGCCCTTAAACTCGGCATTCAAGATCAGCGCGACAATCACCCCGAATACCACTTCCAGGGATACCGACACCACCGAGAAGTAAACGGTGTTCCATACCGACTGCCACCACACCGAGTCGGCCAGTACCCCGTACCAGCGGCCATCGTCATAGACGAGGTAATTCTCGAAGCCAATCAGATTGGCGGCGCCTAAGTCTGACAGTGACGCATCGGTGAAGCTGAGAAAAAAGGTGCGCACCAGCGGCCAACCAGCGACCAGGGTTAACGCAATCAGCATTGGGGCTAAAAACAACCAAGCGGCTTTCACTCGCTGACGGCGAACCTTGGTGCCCCGGCGCGGCTTGGTAGTCAAAGAACGCGCCCCGGCGGGCGCGTCATCATGCTTGAGGGAGGTCGACATGGAGGGGCTCCAGGGTTACCAGTTGCGACGCTTCAGGCGAGCCAATTCGTCTTCAAGGTCAGCGACCGCTTGAGTGCCATCTTTAGTGCCGGAAAGCACATCGTGGGAGGTGCTGAAGAAGGCGTTGCTGACCCGGCCATAGGCATCGCCGGTGGGCGCGGAAGGCCGTGCAACAGCATTAACAAAGGTTTCGTAGAGGGTGCCAAAGAAGGGCACCGCCTCCAGCACTTCGTCGTCCTGGTAGAGCGCATCGATAGTAGGGTTGTAAGAGGCTTGAATGGCGCGACGCTTCTGCTCTTCTTCTCCAGTCAGGAAGGCAACCAGATCGGCGGCTAACTCAGGGTGTTCGCTGTAACGCGACACGGCTAGGTTCCAGCCGCCCAGACCAGCGGCACTTTGGCCGTTTTCGCCGCCCGCGGGCAGTTGGGTAACCCCTACTTTGCCGCGAACGTCACTATTCTCGCTCTGGGCCAGCGACCAAGCGTAGGGCCAGTTGCGCATAAACACCGCGCCACCGCTCTGGAACACGCCGCGCGCTTCCTCTTCAGTGTAATTAAGTACGCCGTTGGGCGAGATATCGCCAATCCAGGAGGCGGCAAGATCAAGTGCCTCGGCAGCGTGTTCGTTGTTAATGCTGATCTCGCCATCAGTTTCCACGATGTTTCCGCCGCCAAAGCTGGCCACCCACTCAAGGGCATTAACGGTCAAACCTTCGTAAGCACGTCCCTGGAAGACATAGCCCTGCATACTGTCATTGCCCTCAGCGCGTTCGGCATCTTTGATTTCGCGGGCAATCTCGGTAAGTTCTTGCCAAGTTGTCGGCGCTTCGTGGCCGTATTTTTCTAATAAATCTTCACGGTAATAGAGCACACCCGCATCGGTGAACCACGGCATGGCGACTAAGCGGTCATCAATGGTGTTGTTGGTGACGATGGTGTCAAAGTGACCGGCGGCGGCGTCTTCGCCCAACACTTCTCGAAGGTCAAGCAAGTGGTTGGCGAGCAGACCAGGCCACACCACGTCGATCTGCATCACATCGATATCGCTGGAGTTAGCCGACAGGATCTGCTGATAAAGTGAAAGACGCTCGGTGGAGGAGTTGGGCGTTGAAACCACGTCGACGCTATGGCCGGTTTTCTCCTCCCAGGCGGCGACGCCCTCCTGGCAAAGCGTTAGCTCCGCGCCTACCGCACCGCAAGAAATAGTCAGTTCTTCAGCCTGGGCCTGGCTTGTCGCGCTCAGCGTGCTGGCCACGGCGATAGCGGTAGTGATTAAAGTCTTTTTCATAACGGCGTACCTCGACGTTTATTGTTGTGGACGATGTTGCATCAAAAACAGCGCTAAACAGCTAGCTAAAGTGCGCTCGATCGCTCTCTTAACTTTTATCTTAATCGATTAAGATAATGCCACTCAGTTAGCCGCTTCGGCTGCAAAAGTTCAATAGCGACTTTTGTCTAACGGGATTATTCAGTTTTCACTAAATAAAATAGTTCCTTAGACATTAGTCGCTAATTAGCAACTAGCCGTTGGCAATAAGCGACTTAATCGATTAAGTTCTGGCTATCTTTCCTTAAGCATCGTGGCGTTTAATGACTGCCACTACCCCCGCTGGGCGAACTGTGCAAGGGAAGTGTTATCGATATGATCTTAATCGATTTAGACATAAGTTCTTAATAATAGCTGCTAAATAGACAGCTGCTTACCAATAACAATAGGATCCTCAAAACAATGCATAAAATGACATTTAAAACGCCGTTAGCGATTGCGATTGCCGCCGCCAGTTTAGGGATCAGCGGAGTTGCTTCGGCACAGATGACCATGGAACAACGCTTTGCCGAGCTTGAAGCTCGCATTGAAGCGGCGGAACAACGCGCTGATGCCGCCGAGCGCCGTGCCGAGATCGCCGAGCAATCACAATCGACCGCCGTGGCGACAGAGAGCGACGCGGAGATCGAAGAGCGTCTGGCCCGGGTGGAGCGCTACGCCGATGGCGAAGAGGGCTTCTCGTTTAACGTTTACGCCCGCTCAGGTTTGCTGATTGGTGAAGATGGTAAAAGCGAGAACGCCGGGCCTTATTTGACTCCCGCCGGTGGCGAGGGGGGCGCCGTTGGTCGTTTAGGCAATGAGCCCGATACCTACGCCGAAGCGATTTTCAACTATCGCATGCAGTTTGATAATGGCGCCAAAGCGCTTTACCGCACCATGATCGCTGACGGCACGACCTCAAGCAATGACTGGACCGGCGGTGAGTCGGATCTCAACGTGCGCCAGGTATTTGCCGAATTCAGCGACCTGCCCAGCTTCACCGGTGCCTTTGAAAACGCCTCTATCTGGGCGGGTAAACGCTTTGACCGTGATAACTTCGATATCCATTGGCTCGACAGCGACGTAGTCTTCCTGGCGGGTACCGGTGGTGGTATCTACGACATGCAGTTGGCCGACAACTGGAAGTCCAACCTGTCGATTTATGGTCGCAGCTTTGCCGACTACCCGATCGTTGACCGTGAGAACCCCGGACTCGAAGGCGATACCGACAACTTGATTTTGACCTCTAACAATTACTTCGGTAACTGGCAGTGGATGGTCAACGGTATGTCCGCGGCGGACAACGACGAGCGTGACATTGATGTCGGCCAGACCGCAGCTGATACCGGCTTCCATACCATGATTGCTTACCATGGCGACAGCTTCTTCGGCATGGGCGAGGGCAATTTCAAAGCGGCTGTGCTGCATGGTCAGGGTTTGGGCGCCGAGACCAAAAGTATTGGTTCACGGGGTGATCTTACCGATGACGCCACCGCCACGCGTCTAGCGCTCTACGGCACTACTTATATTGCTCCACAGTGGCGCGTTGCCCCCTCTATTCTGGCTGAAACCAGTGAAGACCGTTATGTCCAGGGCGATAAGTACAACTGGGCAGGGCTTAACGTGCGCCTAGCCAACGAGCTAACGCAGAACTTTGAAATGCAGTACGAAGCTGGCTATCAGTGGATGGATCTCGATCCTCAGGGATACAGTGGTCGTAACGCCGTGGATGGTGGCTTCAGCAAGTTCACTATCGCGCCTACCTTCAAGCCGGAAGTTGGTGGCTTCTGGCAGCGGCCTGAGATTCGTCTATTTACTACTTTCAGCGACTGGGATGACGACCTCAACAACTACGGTGCCAGCTCACTGGGCAACGAAGGCTTTACCGGCGGCCAGTGGACCTTCGGCGTTCAGACCGAAGTGTGGTTCTAAACGATGCGAGTTGCTTGATGTAACTGTTTCTTCTCCAATGCACTTTGCCCGCGATACGTCGCGGGCTTTTTTATAGGGCTTTAATCGCATTGGTGAACGGTGAGCAGGGCTACCCAGGGGAGGGCTGATGTCATTTCTTCAAGAGAAACTAAAAGCACCGCTACTGCCGCTTAGCGTGGTAGCCAGACCGCGCCTAAATGACCATTTTGGTTTAAATGAGCATGTTCGCTTACTGATGGTGCAGGCCCCTTCGGGGTATGGCAAAACCACGCTGCTGGCCGAGCGGCTACCGGCGCTGGAGCAGGAAGCCGCTTGGCTACGTTTGGATCAGCGAGATAATCAGCCTGCGCGATTTTTAGCCTATTGGCAGGCAGCTCTCAATTCGCTGTTGGATGAAAAAGCGCCGCTGTCACCGGTGGCCGAAGAGGCCGACTGCGTTGAGCAGTTAGAGCGCTGGCTTGGCGAGTTGCCCGAGCAGCGCCTATCGTGCCGGTTGGTGGTGGATGAATTTGAACACCTGACGCATCCCGATATTTTAGCCGGGCTGGCCCACTGGCTGCGCCACCAGCCGCCCTGGCTAACCTTAACCCTGGCTAGCCGATCACGTCCCGCTCTGGGGCTAGCCAGCTTACGGTTACGCGGCGAGCTTGAAGAGATCGACCTCAGCGCCCTGGCCTTTGATAGCGAAGAGGCGCAAACCCTGTGCGCAGAGCAGCTCAGCTTTCCACCCACACGAGTAAGCCTGGAGCGGGCGCTGCGCAGAAGCGGTGGCTGGGTCATGGCGCTGAGCTGGCTGGTAGAGCGCACCACCACACGGGCAGGCTTCGACGCCCTGGTTGATCGGTTAAGTGGTGCTCACCCCGACTTTGTCGCCTGGTTTGACGAGTTGCTCTCCTCAGCACTGCCTTTAGAAGAGCGTGAGCTTATGTTGCAACTGGGGGTGCTGGAGCGTTTTTCTCCTGAGCTAATGGCGCGCTTGCTGGAAGGCGAGCGGCTAACACAGCGCTTGGAGGCCTTTGAACAGGCGGGGCTATTTATTGAACGGCCTGATCCCCACGCTCAGTGGTACCGCTTCCAACGGCTGTTTGGTGAGTATCTACGCCACCGCCGTCATGAGCTAAGCCTTGCCACCCAGCGCACGCTCCACCGGCGTGCCAGCCAAGCGTGGCTAGCCTTGAACGATCCGGTGATGGCTCTGCGCCAGGCGATACTCGCCGAAGCCCCTGAAGGCGTGGCCAGTCTACTGACCGCAGAAGGGCCAGCCCTATTGGCAAGGGGTGCCTACGCACTGTTGGCCAAGGGCTTTGCTCTGCTCGGTGAGCCGCGGCTCACCACCAGCCCAGAGCTTGCACTGCTGTATGGCTGGGTTTCCCATGCTCAGTTTCAGTTTGAGATTACCGCACGCGTGATTGGCTGGATTGAAGCGCAGTTGCATGCGCCAGAGTGGCAACTTCTTAGCGCTGAATTCGCTACGCTGCGCGCCCAATTGGCGATTAATCAAGGCGACGCTGAGCGCGCCGCGCCGCTGGCGGAACAGGCACTGGCCGTACCCGCCCGCTATTTAGCCTCAACGCCGCTCACCGCCACCGCCATATTGAGTGAGGCGCGCTTTGTGCAGGGGTATTTAAACGAGTCGCTGCAGCGAGTTCGCGAAGTAGAGCATCAGTCCCGCCAGCGTGAAGACCACCAACTGCTGCTCTGGTCGTTTTGTCATCAATCCGAATTGCTGGTTGCCCAAGGACGCCTCCAGGCCGCCTACGATATTCAAGAGCGCGCCTTTGCACATTTGGAGCGAGCCGAGCTCGAGCATTTGCCCGTGGCGGAGTTTCTGTATCGCATTCGCAGCCAGGTGCTTTGGGAGTGGCACCGCTTGGATGAAGCTGAACAGGCGGCCTTGAAAGGTATCGCCGTGCTGGATAACCAGGGCGAGCGCTGGACATTACAGTGCCATATTCAACTCGCCAAAGTCGCCCAAAGCCGCGGCGACCAGGCCCAGTGCGCTGACCATATTCGTCGGTTGCGTAAAATTCTTGCCGAAGGGGATTACCATATCGACTGGGTCGCGAACGCCCACGCTACGCTGCTGGCCTGGTGGCACTCCACCCATGATATGGATGCCGTAGAACGCTGGCGCCAGGAAGCGCCGGCCCCCATCACCGAAGGGGCTACCAACCACTTTTCCCAGTGCAATGTGCGCAACCACGCCCGTGCGCTCACGCTGCTGGGGCGCTTTGATGAAGCCTGCACGCTATTAGAGGCCCTTGAAGGGCACACCCAGCGATTGGGGCTGGTCACGGACGCTAATCGTAACCAGCTCTGCTTAGCCGCAGCGGCGTGGAATGCAGGAAGAGAGGAGCATGCCCACCAGCATATGCATCAAGCGCTGAGCTTGGCTTCCCGCACCGCACTGGTGGGCAGCTTTCTGCGTTTGGGTAAACCACTAGGGGAGTTGCTCAATAGGTTACTCGATAGCGGCACCTTGGATGTCTTAGAGCAGGCGAGGGCAGAGCGGTTGCTGGCGCTGGCGGGCCGCCAGAAGGATTTTGGCAGCGCCCGACGCTTAATGCTGGATGAGACGGTGATCGCCGATATTGTCGCCCGGCCTGATGTGCCCGAGCTGATCCGCACCTCGCCGCTCACCCGCCGTGAGTGGCAAATCCTGGGGCTGATTCATGCCGGGCTCTCCAATGAGCAGATCGCCGAGCAGTTGTCGGTGGCGCCTACCACCATCAAAACCCATATCCGCAGCCTCTATCAAAAGCAGAATATTCGCCGCCGGGATGAAGCGATCACCCTGGCCGGGCAGTTGCTGGCGCATATTCAGGGGGAATAAGTAGACAGGCGGGCTACTCCTAACGCCTACGCCCAGAGTCACCCTGGGGGGAGGATTTTATCTTGTGAGCAACCCTGCATCATGCCAAGTAACCAGCAAGAACTATGGCAAGGACTATGACAAGAACTATGGCAAGGACAAAACAATGATGCAGACACCCTCTACTTCCCACTACGTTGGCAGCCAAGGGGCCGACTGGTGGCGCGGCGCAGTGATTTATCAAATCTACCCGCGCAGCTTTATGGACAGCAACGGCGACGGCATTGGCGATTTGAAAGGGGTGATCGAGAAGCTCGACTATATCGCCTCATTGAACGTCGATGCGATTTGGCTTTCGCCGTTCTTTACCTCACCGATGAAAGACTTTGGCTACGACATCAGCAACTATCGCGATGTTGATCCGATGTTTGGCACCCTGGAGGATTTCGACCGTTTAGTTGAGGGTGCCCATGCCAGAGGGCTAAAAGTCACCATCGATCAAGTCATGTCGCACACTGCCGATCAGCATGCCTGGTTTGAAGAAAGCCGCCAAAGTCGCGATAACCCCAAAGCCGACTGGTACGTGTGGGCCGACCCGAAACCCGATGGCGCGCCGCCCACTAACTGGCAATCCGTATTTGGCGGCAGCGCCTGGCAGTGGGACACCCGCCGCTGCCAGTATTACCTGCATAACTTCCTGGCCAGCCAGCCGGATCTAAACTTCCGCACCCCAGCGGTGGTGGATGCCATGCTGGAGGAAGTGCGCTTCTGGCTAGAGCGGGGCGTAGATGGCTTCCGGCTGGATGCGGTTAACTTCTGCACCCATGGCGAGCTAAAGGATAACCCGCCGCGCCAGGAAATTACCGAAAGCTTTCTAGGTGTTCGCCCCGACAACCCCTACGGCTACCAGCTCCACCAGTACGACAAAACCCAGCCGGAAAACCTTGCGTTTCTGGAGCGGCTGCGCGCTCTGTTGGATGAGTACCCCGGCACCACCAGCGTGGGCGAAGTCGGCGATGACGACGCGCTGGGCGTGATGGCGGAGTACTCCCAGGGCGGCAAGCGGCTGCACATGTGCTACTCGTTCAACCTGCTCACCGATAAAGCCGACCCCGGCTACTTGCACGAAACGCTAACTGAAATGGAAGCACGTATTGGCGATGGCTGGCCCTGCTGGGCGCTGGGCAATCACGATGTCACACGGCTGGCGACCCGCTGGCAGGCGGAAGGGCAGCTCGACAAGCTGCGCCTTTATATGGTGTTTCTACTCACCCAGCGCGGTAGCGTCTGCCTTTATCAAGGTGAAGAGTTGGGCCTGCCCGAAGCTCAGCTAACGTTTGAACAGTTGGTTGACCCTGCGGGTATTACCTTCTGGCCCGCTTATAAAGGCCGAGACGGCTGCCGAACGCCGCACCCCTGGCAGGCGGACGATCGCCATGCAGGCTTCAGCAGCGCCACACCTTGGCTACCGGTGCCTGATGCTCAGGCTAGCCTCGCCGTTGACCAGCAAGATAACGATACTGAATCATTGCTCAATGCCTACCGTGTTTTTTTAGCCTTCCGCCGTACTCAGCCTGCGCTGGTAAAAGGCGATGTGCTCTACCACCCTGTACGTGATGAAGTGCTTTGCCTGGAGCGCACCTACCAACAAACGCGCTTACTGATTGCGCTCAATTTTAGCGGCCAAACGGTTACCCGCGCAGCACCTGAGAGCGCTGAAACCATCGCCGGTGCCCCCACCTGGCTTAACAGTGAGTGGCAGGAGATCGCGCTGATGCTACCTCAGCTGTCCCTTCCCCCCTATGGCGTGGCGATTGTCCGTTGCCCGCAATCTCAGGAGGATGCGCCATGGGACGTTTAACCCTAAGCGGTATCGGTAAATCTTTTGATGGCGTGGAAATCTCGCGGGATATCGATCTCACCATTGAAGACGGCGAGTTTGTAGTCTTTGTTGGCCCCTCTGGCTGCGGAAAGTCCACGCTGCTGCGTATGATTGCCGGCCTGGAAGATATCAGCGAAGGGGATATGCAGCTGGATGGCCAGCGGATCAACGAAATTCCGCCCCAGGAGCGGGACATCGGCATGGTATTCCAATCTTACGCGCTCTACCCGCATATGAGCGTGGCAGAGAACATGGCGTTTGGCCTGAAGCTGGCGCGGACTGACAAGGCGGAGATTCGCCGGCGAGTCCAGCATGCCGCTGAGATGCTGCACCTTACTGAGCTGTTGGAGCGTAAGCCCAAAGACCTCTCCGGTGGCCAGCGTCAGCGGGTAGCTATTGGCCGAACCCTGGTAAAAGAACCAGCAGTGTTTCTATTTGATGAACCGCTCTCTAACCTGGATGCCGCGCTGCGGGTAGATATGCGGGTGCAGATCGCCGCGCTGCATAAACGCTTGAACGCTACCATGATCTACGTAACCCATGATCAGGTAGAGGCGATGACCCTAGCTGACCGCATTGTGTTGCTATCCAAGGGCCGTATTGCCCAGGTGGGTGCGCCGCTGTCGCTTTATCACTTTCCCAATACCTTAGAGGTGGCTGAGTTTATCGGCTCACCGCGGATTAATACCTTCCCAGTGACGGTAGTAGACCCTGGCGAGCGCCAAACGGTGGTGCGCCTGGATAGTGGCGACACTCTAGCGGTGGCGGTTAATGGCCAACATCTTCACTCAGGAGAGCGCGCCACGCTGGGATTGCGAGCAGAAGACTTCGTCGCCCCCGATCAGGCCGAAGCCACGCTAGGCGCTACCTTGATGGTGGCAGAGAAGCTGGGCTATGAGACCCTCGCCCATTGGCAGGTGGCAGGTATCGACACTCCCTTAACCCAGCGCCTGGATGGCTTAACGCAACTAACCGAAGGTCAAACGGTCGCTTTGGGCTTAGCGGGCCAGCACTGTCATCTTTTTGATCAGCAGGGCAATGCCTGCCCTCGGCAGGTGGTGGTCGATGGGGTTAGCAATTCATGATCTTGGACAAAAGGGCTTGGTGAATTCTGCGCGGTGTCGCCCACATAAGGACGACGTTCATTTTATTGGCCAAGCCCGCGACTACGCTAATTCGGCCAGCATCCAGTGCTTGAATGCCAGCCCGAACGACGGGAGGTGCTGGCATCATGATTGAGCGCAGCATTGGTGTCATGCGTTGACCAGCGTTGCTGACAAAGCCGGTGTCACTCAGCCCTGGGCACAGGGTGGTTACGGTGACATTGTCGCGCTTGAATTCGCGATGTAGGGCTTCGCCAAAGCGAAGTACATATGCCTTGGCGGCGGAGTACACGGCATAATTCTCAACTCCTTGGTAGGCCAGAATGCTGGCAATTTGCAAGATCTGCCCCCGCTTGCGCGTTCGCATATCCTGACCAAAGACCTGAGTCATTGCCGTGAGGCTCAAGATATCCAGCTGAATCATCGACATCGTGGCGTCCAGCGGGCTGTCCAGAAACGGCCCCTGCAGGCCATGCCCAGCATTATTGATCAGCACGTCCACTTCAACGCTCTGTTCGGTGAGGCGCGCATGAAGGTCGGTGATGGCAGCGATGTTGGACAGGTCAACCTGTTCCACTAGTACGTCGACTTTATATTGCTCGCGCAGAGTGACGGCTAAGGCTTCTAGCCGATCCAGTCGACGTGCGACTAGCACCAGGCGATGGCCGCGTTTTGCGTACTGTTTGGCAAACTCTTCGCCGAAGCCGCTCGACGCGCCGGTAATAAGCACGGTGGATTGGGGGGTAGTCATGGAGTTTTCCTTGAATCAAGGTAATCATCTTGGCGTGCGCTGTAGGCAAGGTTGCTTAACGCACGCCGTCAACGTTTAGGCCAGTGAAGCCAGGTCTTCTGCGGCGAAGCCGCGCAATTCCTGTAGCTGTCCTGTGCGCACTTTGTTAACCCACTGAGGATCTGAGATCAGTACCCGGCCCACGGCGATCAGGTCGAACTCTTCCCGCTCCATTCGCGCATGTAAGCTGTCGAGCGCCGCAGCACCGGAACCGACACCGCCGAAGGCGCCGAAGAAGTCTGAATCCAGCCCCACCGATCCCACACTAATGGTCGCCGCCCCCGTCAATTTCTTCGCCCAGCCAGCAAAGTTCAGGCCTTCGGCACCATCTATTTCTGCGAACTCAGGTTCCCAAAAGCGTCGCTGTGAGCAGTGGAGAATATCGACCCCTGCTTCTACCAGCGGGGCGAGCCACTCGGTCATCTCTTGTGGTGAAGTAGCCAAGCGGGCGCTGTAGTCCTGCTGCTTCCACTGGCTTACGCGCAGAATCAGCGGGAAGTCTGGCCCAACGGCAACACGTACAGCACGCACAATCTCTGCCGCGAACCTTGAGCGCTCGCCGATGGTGGCGCCGCCAAAAGCATCGTTACGGGTATTGGTGCCGGGCCAGAAAAATTGGTCGATCAAATAACCATGGGCACCGTGCAACTCGAGGGTGTCAAAGCCCAAGCGCTTTGCATCCAAGGCAGCACTGGCGAAGGCCGCAACGCTGTCGGCAATATTCTCTTCGCTCATCGCAACGCCGTGTGGAGTGGCTGGGCTCACTAACCCTGAAGGACTTTCCGCTGGGCCGTCGGGCTGCCACCCCTGCGCTTCCTGTGGCACTGGGATTGAGCCGGTATGCCACAGCTGCGGGCCAATCAGGCCACCGGCGGCATGCACGGCGTTGGCAACTTCCGCCCAACCGGCCAGGGCAGGCTCGCTATGAAACAGCGGAATGCCTGGCATATTGCGCGCCGCTGGTCGGTTGACCACGGTGCCTTCAGTAAGGATCAAGCCCACACCGCCGGCGGCACGACGTCGGTAATATTCCGCTTGTGACGCGCCGGGGATACCGCCTTCGGCCATCGCCCGGGTCATCGGTGCCATGACGATGCGGTTTGGCAGTGTCAGGCCTTTTAAAGTGATGGGGGTAAATAGAATATCGTTGGACATGGATGTTTCTCCTGGTGAATGAAATCAATAATGATGATCAACATCTAAAAAGTCAATATCTTTGATTATGGTCAACATCAATGTAGGATATGCGTCTGGTTCATAAGCAACCTAGAGGTTCTTAAATGAAGGTCACCAAAGCGCAGGCTCAGGAAAATCGGGCACGCATTGTTGAGACGGCGGCAACGCTGTTTCGCGAGCGGGGCTATGACGGCGTAGGGATTGCTGAATTGATGGCGGCTGCTGGTTTTACCCATGGGGGGTTCTACAAGCACTTTCGCTCTAAGGCTGACCTAATGGCAGAAGCGGCCGCCTGCGGTATGGCACAGCAAGTGGCGAGCAGTGGCGACACCGATCTGGTTGAATTTGTCACTCATTACTTGTCCCGTGAACATCGCGATGACCGCGGTGCGGGCTGTACCATGGCTGCTCTCAGTGGTGATGCCGCGCGACAGTCGGGGGATGTCAAAACGATGTTTGCAGACGGTATCGAACGCAGCATTGCTGAATTTCAGCGCCAAGACGCAGCGTCGGGTGGGCTCAGCCAAGACCAAGCGCGGGCAAAAATGATCGCTACCTTTGCGCATGTGGTGGGAGCGCTGGTGATGTCACGTGCCTGCCCAGATGACTCGCCGCTGGCAGATGAGATTCTGCAAGTGTGCTGCGAGCAGATACTTACCGCACACAAATAGAACAAGCCGATTAACAGCATTAGTCCTTAACACGGCCAAGCGCTTGCTATGAATGCGACAGCATTACGGAGTAAGCGCTGAAATATTTTTTAAAAGAGTGCATCCAAAACGTCTCCTCGCGGGTATTCCCTATACAGCTGCTATTGACGGCGGCTGATAACAACCCTTTTAGGAGACTGAAAATGACCATTCATCATCTAACGTGGGCTACCCTGGCCGCCACTCTGATTGCATCCTTCAGTCATGCCGCACTGGCCGAGATGCCTGCGGATGTTCAAGTACCGGACGGCAACACCGTTGCGCTCGAAACCGTCGGCGTTGGCGCGATCACTTATATGTGTGAAATGAACGACGAAGACACCATGGCTTGGGTTTTTAAAGGCCCGCACGCTGCGCTCAATGATAGCGACGGCAGCCAGGTTGGCAGTTACTACGGTCCGCCCGCCACCTGGGAAGCGTTGGATGGTTCAAAAATCACTGGCACTCAGCTAGCCACGGCTGCCAATGGTGATGGCAATATTCCGCTCCAGCTTGTTGAAGCTAATCCTGCTGAAGGCGAAGGCGCAATGTCTGGGGTTAGTTACATTCAGCGCTTGAACACCCAGGGTGGCGTTGCTCCTGATGTGGCCTGCGATATGGATCACAACGGTGCCACGGCTGTCGTTATCTACCAGGCCGATTACATCTTCTGGACAGCTGAATAAGTCAACGTAAGCGCTAATGCCGCTGGGGGCTCGTTTGTCGAGCCCCCAGCGGCTATGCTGTCGGTGAAAACGACGACTGGCGTCGGCGCCGTCACCAGGGAGCTAGGGTTTGACTGACGTGTCTTCAGAATTTGATCATGCTGCGGCATTAGCCAACTGTGCCCGTGGCGAGCATGACGCCTTACACCAACTCTATGTTCATGAGGGTGCCCGACTATTAGGCGTAGTCATAAGAATCGTCAAAGATCGTGGTATGGCCGAGGATATTGTCCACGATGCCTGTCTCAATATTTGGCAGCGTGCCGACAGTTTTGACCCTGATAAGGGCTCAGCAAGGGCGTGGATATTTAGTGTGGCACGCCACTTGGCACTTAATGCCATCCGGTACCGTGACCGGGAAGTCACTTTTGATAGTCACGATCCCACCGAATTAGATCTCGATGAACATTTTCAGCACGCCTCTGTTGCTGATGAAGCTTTCGATTGGCAAACCGGCCAGCGGATGGATAGCTGCTTAGAAGAGCTTGAGCCGGAGCGGCGTAACTGCGTACTCCACGCCTATGTTGATGGTCTTAGCCACGCGGAAATTTCAGCGCATACCGGGGCGCCGCTGGGCACCGTTAAAGCCTGGATCAAACGCAGTTTGCAGCGCCTAAGGGAGTGTATGACATGACTCGCCCCAGTCAGCACGAACCAGAACAAGATGATGATCATGCCTTGGCGGGTGAATACGTGCTGGGTACGCTGTCGCTAGAGCAGCGCAAAGCGCTGGAAGCGCGGTTACCCAATGAGCCTGAGTTGCAAAAAGCGGTGATGGCGTGGGAGGAGCGTTTCTTGCCCTATACCGCTATCACCGAGCCGGTAACGCCTTCTGATTATTTATGGCCGCGCATTGAGCGCAGCTTAAAAGCACGCGAGACGTCCGTTAAACGGGCTGGATCGGCTATTGCGCAGCGAAGACCCGGTCGCATTCTACACAGCTTGCCACTTTGGCGGGGCGCTGCCGGGTTTGGCTTAGCAGCGGCGTTAATGATGGGTGTGATGCTGGCAAACGAAGTCACCAAGCCGACAATTCCCACTACGCCTGAGTACATGGTGGTGCTACTTGCCCCGCAAACGCAGTCAGCGGGTTGGGTGGTGCAAGCCTCATCGCGACAGGAAATCGAGCTTATTCCGCTGGGTACGTTCGAAGTGCCTGAAGGTAAAGCGCTAGAGTTCTGGACTAAAGCGGATGAGTGGCAGGCACCGGTATCGCTAGGTTTAGTGGAGCCAGGTCAGCCGATCCGGATGCGCTTAGACCAATTGCCGCCGCTGGAAGATAACCAGCTGTTTGAGCTAACGCTGGAAGACGAAGCCGGTTCGGCCACCGGCTTGCCTACTGGCCCCATTGAGTTTATTGGCCGGGCGGTCGAGATTTAACCTGCGTCAAAGCGGCTGTTTAGCGCGGCTTTAAAAGAATGATAAGCCGACTTGGAACAGGCGCTCCACATCGCGAATGCGGCGTTTATCAACCACAAATAGAATCACGTGGTCGCCGCTTTCTACCTTGACGTCGCCGTGAGCAATCATGACCTCTTTGCCGCGCACAATCGCGCCAATCGTGGTGCCGTCAGGCAAGTCGATCTCACGAATCGTACGGCCCACCACTTTAGATGACTGCTTATCACCGTGGGCGATAGCCTCTATGGCTTCGGCGGCACCCCGGCGCAGCGAGTGAACGTTAACAATATCGCCGCGGCGTACATGGGTCAGCAAGCTGCCGATGGTGGCCTGCTGGGGCGAGATGGCAATGTCGATCTCGCCACCTTGAACCAAGTCGACGTAGGCGGCGTTGTTGATCAGCGTCAGCACCTTCTTGGCGCCTAAGCGCTTGGCGAGCAGCGACGACATGATATTAACCTCGTCGTCGTTGGTCAGCGCACAGAAGATATCGCACTCTTCGATGTTCTCTTCTTCCAGCAAACGCTTGCTGGTGGCGCTGCCATGGAGCACGACGGTGCGATCCAGCCGTTCTGAGAGTGTGGTGCAGCGCTCCAGGCTGTGTTCGATGATTTTGACCTGGTGGCTGTGCTCCAAATGCTCCGCCAGCCGCTCACCGATATTGCCACCCCCGGCAATCACGACGCGGCGGAAGTCCCGCTCCACCCGGCGCAGTTCGCTCATCACCGCACGAATATCCCGCCGGGCGGCGAGGAAAAACACTTCATCGTCAGCTTCGATGACCGTATCGCCACGGGGAAGAATTGGTCGATTACGCCGGTAGATCGCCGCTACCCGGGTATCCACGTTGGGCATATGGCGGCGCAGAAAGGCCAAGTCCTGGCCCACCAGCGGGCCGCCGTAGAAGGCCTTCACCGCCACCAACTGCACCAACCCCCCGGCAAATTCCAGCACCTGTAGGGCGCCGGGGTGCTCGATCAGACGGCGCACATGGTCGGTCACTACCTGCTCGGGGCTGATTAGTACATCAATGGGAATGGCTTCGTGGGCAAACAGCCCTTTGCGGGTTAAATACGCCGTGGCACGCACCCGGGCGATCTTGGTGGGGGTGCGAAACAGCGTATGGGCAACCTGACAGGCGATCATATTGATCTCATCGCTGCTGGTCACGGCAATCAACATATCAGCGTCTTCGCAGCCAGCCTGGCGCAGCACAATCGGGTAAGAGCCCGCCCCAGTAACGGTGCGGATGTCGATTTTGGTGTGCAGCTCACGCAGTTTTTTGGCGTCAGTGTCAACGACGGTGATGTCGTTCTCCTCGCGGGCGAGGTGTTCAGCCAGAGTGCCGCCGACCTGGCCGGCGCCGAGAATAATAATTTTCATGCGGACTTGTCCTCACGGTCAGGCTCAAGGGAGAGCCGGTAACCAATGCCGGGTTCAGTTTGCAGCAGGGTGGGGGACTGGGGGTCATCACCTAGCTTTTGACGCAGTTTGCTCACCACGATGCGCAAATAGTGAGTATCTTCCTGGTGGGTCGGGCCCCATATTTGGCGCAACAATTGGGTTTGTGTAACCACTCGCCCAGCGGAGGCAATGAGCTGGGCCAGAACGGCGAACTCTTTAGGCGTTAGATGAATGGCCTCGCCATGCAGGATCACTTGGTAAGCGGCCAGGTCGACGATCAAGCCACCATGTTGGAAACGCTGAATACTTGGGCTGGCTCGCCGCCTTAATAGGGCTCGAATACGGGCCAGCAACTCTTGAATGCCGAAGGGCTTGGTGACGTAGTCGCTTGCACCATTATCTAGAGCACGCACTTTTTCAGTCTCATGACCACGCACTGACACAATGATCACGGGTATCTCGCTGTGCTGGCGGATCGCATCAAGCACCTGCTGACCATCCATATCCGGCAAACCAAGATCCAGCAAAACGATGTCGGCATTGGGCGTGAGGGCATTCGCATTGAGTTTTTCCAGTCCTTCGCGACCACTGGCCGCTTCAATCACCTGAAAGCCTTGGGAGGCGAGGCTGATGCGCAGAAAATGGCGAATATGCGGCTCGTCATCAATCACTAAGACGCGCGCAAGATCAGTGGTCATCCTCGGCCTCTTTGCTGGGTGCCGATAACGGCAGCGTCATGGTAATCCTGGTGCCAACACCGTCAGGCCCCGGGTTTGCGTGAATTTGACCCGCATGTGCGCCAAGCATTCCCCGGCAAATCGCCAGCCCCAGACCACTGCCGTGCAGGCTGCGATCCCCGTCGTTACCCGTGACGAACATATCGAATACGCGGTCGCGCAGTGCTTCGGGTATGCCAGGGCCTTGGTCGCTAACCGAAAACTGCAGGGTGGGATGATCTCCGCCGCTGTTATCGTTGCTACAATGGGCTTCAATAGTGATACGGCCATTGAGGGGGGAGAAGCGCGCCGCGTTTTCAAGTACGTTGACCAGCGCTTGCTCGATCAGGGCGGGGTGGACGTAAAGTAACGGTAAATTATTAGGCCAGTTTTTGGCGACCTGGAAGCCTTCAAGGGCGCTGCCTAAGCGCTTTAGCGCTGAGGTAACTAAATCATCAAAGGCTACCCAGTCACGCTCGATTTTCATGTCGCCATGGCCTAATCGGGTCATATCCAACAAATTTTGAATGTAGCGGTTTAGCCGCTCACTTTCGCTTAGCACACCATCTAATAACGCAAAGCGATCCTGCTGGCTAAGCTGTGCATCCAGTGTGCGCAGTGAGCTGGCTGCGCCAATAATCGACGCTAGTGGAGTACGCAGGTCGTGGGAAACTGACGATAGCAGCGCTGAGCGCAATCTCTCCTGCTCTTCAGCCAGGCGAGCGGCGCTAAGCTCCAGCAGGCGCTGGCGGCTGTCCCCAGCCAGCTTGCCAACCACTAGCGCCACTAATAGAAAGAAAAGCAGGGTTAGCAGTTGTTCTTGCTCCTCAACGGCTAACGAAAAGTGCGGAACGGTGAAGCAAAAATTAAATGTCAGAAAGCCCAGTACAGCACTGAGCAGCGCCGCGTAGCTCCCCGCTAACACGGCGCTGGCGAGAACCGCGGTAAGAAAAATCAGCGAAAGATTGGCTAAGGCTAACCAGGTATACAGCCCCCAGGCGATCAACAGCGCGAAAAGCGTACTCGCCAGCGCGATCACAATTTCTGACAGCAGGGGTAAGCGCAGTTGAACCGCAAACTGCTCAGCAGGTTTGAACATCGATTTTCTAAGTGTCATGACACGATTGCCCTTCAAAATGATTGGCTAGCGCCGCCAGAACATCGGAGTGAGCAGCACCACGACGGTGAGTATTTCTAATCGGCCCATCAGCATGCCAATGCATAACAGCCACTTCGCCGCGTCGGGTAGCGAGGCAAAGTTACCTGCGGGGCCGATGATATCGCCTAACCCCGGCCCCACATTAGTGACCGCCGTAGCGGCTCCGGAAAGGGCGGTGACTAAGTCCAATCCCAAGGCTGAAAGGCTTAGCGCCAGAGCTGCTATGGTGATAAAGAAGAAGAAAGAGAAGGCCACCACGCTGCGCGAAATATCGCTGGTGACCGGCTGCTGGTTATAGCGCGTAGTAAACACGCCATTGGCATGGATGAGATACCGCAACTGGTTAAGCAGCATCAAAGAGGCAATTTGAAACCGGAATATCTTCATCCCGCCACTGGTTGAACCGCTGCAACCGCCGACAAAGGTAAGGTAGAAAAAAGCCACCACCGGCAGCGACCCCCACTGGGTGTAGTCATCAGACGCATAGCCCGTGGTGGTCACCACTGAAATGATGTTAAAGGTGACGTGGGTAAGCGATTCAAACCAATTGTCGCCCTGGGTGATGCGCCAGACACTGAGTAGCAAAATCGCCGCCATCAGAAGCTTTAACAGCCCGAGTACCTGCTGATCTTTCCATAGCGCACTGTGCGATCCGCGTAAAAAACGGATATACAGCACAAAGGGAAGCGCGCCGCTGAGCATAAAAAAGCTGGCCATCCAGAGTAACCACGGCTGCTCGCTATAGGCGCCAAAGGAGGCATCAGAATTGGCAAAACCGCCGGTGGAAAGCGAGGTCATGCCGTGTACGGTGGCGTCCAGTAGCGTCATGCCGCCAAACCAATAGCTGCCAATGGCGACGAGTGTAAGACTGACATAGATCGTTAGCGTCGCTTTAGCGATACCGCCAGTGCGTGGCATGACTTTATCCGACCAGTCAGATGACTCAGTATGAAACAAACGCATACCGCCGACTTTAAGAAACGGCAAAATGGCAATGCCCATCACGATAATGCCGATGCCGCCCATCCACTGCATCAGCCCTCGCCATAGCTTCAAGCCATCGGAAAAGTGCTCAATGCCGACCAGAATGGTAGACCCCGTCGTGGTAATCGCCGATACCGATTCAAACACCGCATTGGTAAAGGTTAACTGAGGCGCACCAAGCACTAGTGGCAGACTGGCAAAACCGCTGATAGTGACCCAGCTGGCGGTGGTAAGAATAAACATCTGCCAAGGCTTTAGTTCCAGCGCTGCGCGATAGGTGAATAGCCAAGTCAGCGTCGCGGCGCCAAGTATCATCAAAATGGATACACCGAAGGCGAGCGCGTCAGGGTCTTGCTCGATCAGCAGCACAATGAAAGGCACCAGCATAAACAGCGCAAGCACAATCCAGAGAATCGAAATGATTTTAAAAACAGGCGCCCAGTGCCGATACACATCTCTGCTGCGATAAAACCATGGTGTGAATGGAGTCATATGCCCAGCTCGCCATTGAGTATTCTTAATATCCGCTATGACACCATGAGCTTGTATAAAAAGTCTGTAAAAAAGCCGATTAAAATAAAAACTCCCAGCGAGTTGCTGGGAGCGGAGGAGTGCCTAGTAAGGAGCTATTTTGGTGAATTCAGGATTTAACTGTTGGTATATTTAACTGCGTTTACCCTTTCACACCCCCTGCCGTTAAACCACCAATAATCCAGCGCTGGCAGATCAAAAACGCTACGGTAATCGGTAGGCCGGAAAGCACGGCGGCAGCGGCAAAGTTGCCCCAGCGCTGGTTGTGGTCGGCAAGATACTGCTGAGCCCCGACAGCCAGGGTGAGTTTGTGCTCATCCACCAGCAACACCGAGGCCATGGGGTACTCCATAATGCTCATCACAAACGCCAGAATGAATACGACCATCAATATGGGGATGGAAAGCGGCAGCAAAATATAACGAAACGCCTGCCAAGTACTGGCTCCATCGACCATTGCGGCCTCTTCAAGCGACCCATCGATTGATTCGAAGTAGCCTTTGATTGTCCAGATATGCAGGGCCACTGCGCCCAAGGAAGCCACAATTAACGCGCCGTGAGTATTAATGCCTAACCAGCCCACAAACTGTCCTAGTCGATCAAATAGCGCGTAGAGCGCTACCAGCGAAAGCACTGCTGGGAACATCTGGAAAATCAGCATGCCTTTCAACAGCGACTCCTTGCCCTTAAAGCGCATGCGGGCAAAGGCGTAGGCGCTGGTGGTGGCCAGCATAAGAATCAACACCGACGATACCACCGCCACTTTGATCGAGTTCCATAGCCACAGCAGCACCGGGAAGGGCGGCTGGACAATGCTGCCGTCTGGCCGCTCCCAGGGAATACCCAGCGCCAGCGACCAGTGCTCTAACGAGAAGCGCTCGGGTATCAAACTGCCCGAGGCAAAGTTGCCCTCACGGAACGAAATTGAAATTACCAGCAGCAGCGGAAACACGATCAGCGACACAAAGCCAATCAGTGCCAAGTGTGCTCCCAGGCGGCGGGCGCCAATCGAGCGGGGTTGAACCATCGCCATGAGAAACCTCCTAAACCTTAACCTTGGAAAGGCGCAAATTAAGCAGCGACATGCCCGCCACCAATAAGAAAATAAGCGTGGCGATAGCGGCTGCCAGCCCAAAGTTCTGTCCGGCATCCTGAAAAGCGATGCGATAGGTGTAACTGACTAATAGGTCGGTGGTACCCGCAGGGGTACTCGCGCCAAGAATATCCGGGTTGCCCCCAGTGAGTAGCGCAATCAGCACAAAGTTATTGAAGTTAAACGCAAATGCAGCAATCAGTAGTGGTGTGAGCGGTTTGATAATCAGCGGCAGCGTAATCTTGAACAGGTTGGTGAGCGGGCCGCCGCCGTCTACTGCAGAGGCTTCGTAGAGATCCTGAGGTATCGCCTGGATTAACCCCATGCAGAGCAGCAACATATAGGGGTAACCCAGCCAAGTGTTGACGATCAGCAGCATGGAGCGTGCGAGCCACGGGTCAGTAAACCATTCAGGACGAATGCCAAACAGCGTATCTAAAATCATATTCACCTCACCGAAGTGCTGATTGAACATGCCCTTGAAAATCAGTATCGAGATAAAGGCGGGCACGGCATAGGGCAGTATCAGCAGCGTGCGATAAATGGCTTTGCCTTTGAGCTGATCCCACTGCAACAGCGATGCCAGCACAAAACCGACGGCCAAGGTAAAGACCACCGTTAGCGCAGCGAAAACAAACGTCCATACAAAAATCTGCATAAACGGCCCGCGAATATCCGGGTCGGTAAAAATCTTTGTATAGTTGGTAAAGCCCACGTTAACCGGCCACCCCGGGGTAATCTGTTCGCCGTTGTCGGCGACAAAGAAACCGCTGGTTTGATCAGGTATCAGCACGCGGTCTTCGCGGCGGTCATAGAGCGTGCCATCATCGCGGGTTTCGTAGCGGTTCACCATGGGTGCAAACTGGCGCAATCCGGCCATTCGCAGCTCAGTACCCTCTGGTGTAAGCAGCCTAAGCCCTTGAAGAGAATCACGTGCTTGAATAATCGCACGCATGCCCAGTGGTTCCTGAACAGGCGAGGCATCAACGGTCTGAATGCCGATTTGACGCGTTTCTTGATTGGCGAAGTTAAGCGGTGAGGAGACAAAACGTTGAACCTTGTTTTCATGATGGTTTTCTTCATCGTTTCCTCCATCGCTCTGCAAATATAGGCGCACCAACTCACCTTCCTGGTAGAGCGTTAGATCAAATGCCTTACCTTCCGCCTGATAAGTTTGGCTTAACAACTGACCGCGCACGCGCTCTTCAGAGAGGAGGTTGCTAGAGCTGTAGTTACTAAAGCTAATGCCAATGGTGTAAAGCAGCGGGAAAATAACAAACACCCCAAGCCCTGCGACGGCAGGAAAAATATAGCGATGGCTCATTAACGTGCGTTTGGTAAATACAACGGCTAACGAACCACCCAGCACTAAAAAGAGCAGGGCAAACATCCACTGGCCGTTAAGGTGAAATGCCATCACCAGCCATAAAAGCGCAATCACCAGAACAGCGATCACGCAGCGCAGGGCCCAGCGGGTGTAGCGTTCGGAGAGGTGACGAGAGCGGTGACGGGGAAGGCCGAGAGACGCGTTGGTGGTATACATGATGACTTCCTGAAAGCTGCTCGGCAGTCTGCGCCACCGAACAGTAAAGGCACAAAAAGAGCGTGGTAAGGAAAGAGGGTGGTAAAGATAGCGCTACTGGCGCATGCGCCGTGCCGCCGCATCCAACGCTTCTTGAGGCGATTGACGCCCGCTGCCGATGTTTTGCAGTGCCGGTTCCATGGCCGCCCAAAAGGCGCCCATCTCAGGAATATTGGGCATGGGCATGCCTACTTCCGCATTTTCCAGCGTGGCAGCAATGTTGGGATTGTCGGCAAGCTCAGCCTGATAGTTGATATGGGCTACCGCGCCCAGCGAGCCGTCGTTATTAAAGGTGCGCATGCCCGCCTCGCTGAGCAGGTAGTTCTCTAAAAACTCAACGGCGAGAAAGTCGTTCGGCGTGGCGGAGTTGATCATTGCCGTCATCACACCAAACATCGGTTTCGCTCGCTCGTCGCCCACCTTAGGCAGTAGTGCGACGCCGTAATCAATCCCGCTACGCTCCAGATTAGGCCACGCCCAGGGGCCGCTGATCATGGTGGCGACTTCACCCTGGTTAAAGCGGGTATCCATCAGGTTGTAGTCGGTGCCGCGGGGCAGTACATCGCTTTCGATCAGCTCAACCAGCAGCTCTGCTCCCTGTAAGGCCCCGGCGTTGTTGACACCAATATCGCTAACGTCATAACCGCTGTCGGTCTGTTTGAACGGGTAGCCGCCGTTGGCTGCCAGCAGTGTCCAGCCGTAGTATGGTTCGCTGTAATCAAACAGGATGGCCTTTTTGCCATCTTGGGAAAGCGTCTGGTCTAGTTCCATTAGCTCGGCAAAGCTCTCCGGTGGTGTGTCCACCAGTGCTTTGTTGTAAATGAGCCCGAGGGATTCGACTGAAATTGGGTAGCCGTAGGTTTCGCCATTCCAAAGGGCAGCCTCCCAGGTAAAGTCGTAAAACGCCGCGCGGAAAGTGTCACTAGGCGCTACCTGTTTTAATAGGCCGCTTTGTGCCCACTCGCCCATCCGGTCGTGGGCCCAAATCACGATATCTGGCCCCTGGCCACTGCCCGCCGCCTGTTGGAAACGATCAGTCAGGTTATCTGGGAAGACCACTTCGACGTCAATGCCGGTATCTTCGAGGAACTGCTCGGCCACGAGCTGAATGCCTTCCTGGCCTTTGTTATCGCCCATCCAGATGGTTAACCGATCATCTTCAAAGGCGAAGGCGGGCAAGGTAGCGCTGGCAGCCAGCGTGGCGGAGAGTAGGGGTCTGATAACATAGCGTAGTGATGCCATTAAATAATAGCCTCGTTGTTGTTGTGGTCATTTTGGTGTTGTGGTCATTGATGTATCAACTTCCGCAGCGTGGCCAATTCTGCTCAAGGCTGCCTCCTCCTTAGGGGGCGTAGTAGTGGCGTATGTGAAAGGCGTAGAGTAAAAGTGGAAAATGGCATGAGGGGGAAGCGGAGTGTGCGTTGAAAGCGCAGCAGGCATGGTTATTTTGTAGTAAAATTACACGAAATATTGCGTATAATGCCCCCTTTACGGTAGATTTTAGGTAATCTAACTACATTAGATGCCTAATTATAAATAGGAGCGACGATGAGCCAGTCCACTGCTTCCCAAGGTGCACCGCTGGGCGATCCGAATCACGCTATTGATTTAGCGCTGTTTGGGGCGCTGGGTGATCTTGCCATGCGTAAGTTATTTCCTGCCTTATACCATCTTGATCGCGAAGGCTTGATGCCAGAAAGTACGCGCATTATGGGGCTGGCTCGCCATGAGCACGACGCAGCGTCATTTCGCAAAATGGTTAACGATGCGCTGCAAAAACGGCTAAAAAGTAACGAGCAGGATAAGCAGAGCCTCGAACGTTTTCTTGCCCGCTTGGATTACTTAAAACTAGATTTCTCCAGCGTTGAAGGGTACGACGCTATTCGTCAGTGGCGGAAAGGTTCACCGCGCCCCATGGTGGTCTATCTTTCCGTCGGTGCGCCTATTTATGGTGATATCTGCCGTCACCTGCAGGCCAGTAAAAGCCTGGACGATGAGACCCGCGTAGTGGTTGAAAAACCCATCGGCTACGACTTGCACTCATCCATTGAAATTAACGACGCCATCGGTCAAGTGTTCCCTGAATCGCGGATTTACCGTATCGACCACTATTTGGGCAAAGAGACTGTCCAAAACCTGATTGCACTTCGTTTTGCCAACCCGCTGTTCGGTACCCAGTGGAACCAGAACAACATCTCTCATGTGGAGATTACCGTTGCCGAAAAAGTCGGCATCGAAGGGCGCTGGGGATATTTCGATGAGGCAGGCCAGCTGCGCGATATGGTGCAAAACCACTTGCTGCAACTACTGTGCTTAATCGCTATGGATCCGCCCTCGAATCTAGATGCCGATGCCATTCGCGATGAGAAAGTGAAGGTGCTTAAAGCGCTCAAGCCCTTTGTGGGCGAAGCGCTTGGCCGCGATGTGGTGCGCGGCCAATATATTGCCGGTACTAGTGACGGCCAGTCGGTGCCGGGTTACCTGGAAGAAGAGGGCGCCAACACCCAGAGCCAGACCGAAACCTTTGTGGCCATGAAAACCGAAGTGGCTAACTGGCGCTGGGCGGGCGTGCCGTTTTATCTGCGCACCGGCAAGCGCATGCCGGATAAGCTCTCGCAGATCGTCATTCACTTCCGCCAGCAGCCGCACTATATCTTCGATCCGGATCAGCGCGGCATCGCCTCGAATAAGCTGATTATTCGTCTGCAGCCGGAAGAGGGGATCGCTCTGCAGGTGTTGACCAAAGATAGCGGCTTGGATAAAGGCATGCGCCTACGCCCCGGCCCGCTGCATTTGGACTTCAACAATGCATTTCCCAAATCGCGGATACCTGATGCCTACGAGCGACTGCTGCTTGAAGTTATGAAAGGTCAGCAATATCTGTTTGTCCGCCGCGATGAAATCGAACACGCCTGGCGTTGGTGCGACCAGCTTATTGACGGCTGGAAAAAACGCGACACGCCGCCGCGCCGCTACCCGGCAGGCTCTTGGGGCCCGGTCGCCTCTATTGCCATGATTACCCAGGATGGCCGCAGCTGGTACGAGGATTATTGATATGAGTCAAGCACGTCAACAGTTGGCCGAGCAGCTTGCCGAAGCCGTTTTTCAGGCGCTGCACGACGACTTAAACCATCAAGAGCGCGTCCTGCTGGTGGTTTCAGGAGGTTCCACCCCGGTGCCTTTCTTTAAGGCGTTGGCGGCCAAACCGCTACCCTGGGAGCGCATTGACGTGACGCTTGCCGACGAGCGCTGGGTAGATGAGCAGAGCAGTGATAGCAACGCCAAGTTGGTGCGTGAGCATCTCCTTCAGGGCAAAGCAGGAGCGGCCACTTTTATACCGTTAACTTGTGGTGCAGCCACCCCCGAAGAGGGCGTAGATGAAGTGTCCAGGCAAGCGGAATCACTGGCGTGGCCTGCCAGCGTGGTGATTTTAGGTATGGGGGGGGATGGCCACACCGCATCACTGTTTCCCGATAGTCCTGAACTGACCCTGGCGCTCGCCACGGACGAATTGTTAGTGGCGGTAAGAACGCCTAGTCAGCCGCAGCCGCGGATTACCTTTTCGGCCGACCGCCTGCATCAGGCGCGGCGGCATATTCTGCATATTACCGGTGATGATAAACGCGCCGTATTGGCCAAGGCATTAAACGGCGACGATGTCCGTCAGTTGCCTATTCGTGCTTTCTTAACCTGCCCACTGGCTATTTATTGGGCGCCTTGATCGTTTGCTGGCTTAGCCAATAATAAGTTGCTTGGAGACTCACTAATGACTATCGATAAACAGTTACCTTCTACCCGTACCGCAGAGCTGGATAGCATCTGCTTGAAAGCCGAAGTGATTCCGGTCATCACCATTGAGCGCTTGGAAGACGCAGTGCCGTTAGGGCGCGCTCTGGTGGAAGGCGGCTTAACCGTGCTGGAGATTACCCTGCGCACCGATTGCGCCCTGGACGCCATCAAACGCATGAAAGAAGCGCTGCCGGGCGCCAGCATTGGGGTGGGTACCGTGTTAACACCCGCACAATATCGCCAAGCCGAGCAGGTAGGCGCTGATTTCGTTGTCACCCCAGGCGCAACGGAGGCCCTTTATCGCTATGGCGTGGAAAGCCCAGTGCCGATGCTGCCAGGCGTATCGACCATTTCTGAGCTGATGACCGGCTGGCAGTACGGCTACCGCCGCTTTAAGTTCTTCCCGGCGGAATCCAGCGGTGGTGCCAAAGCCATCAAAGCGTTTGGTGCGCCGATCCCTGAAGCACGCTTCTGTCCTACCGGCGGCATTACCGTTGACAATGCGGACTCTTATCTGTCACTGCCGAACGTGATGTGTGTAGGTGGCTCCTGGTTGACGCCGAAAGCGATGGTGGAAGCCGAAGATTGGGACGGCATTCGTGAACTGGCCCGTCAATCGGCGGAGCGCTTTCATCACTAAACAGGCATTACCGAATAGGCATCCATAAGCAACCTATTGAAGATTACGTAAATGCTGGCCCTAGTTATGGTTTTTAACCATTGCTAGGGTTTTTTTATAGCGAAATTTTGTCATTCGCGTATCGTAGCCGCCTGCGTACGACCAAAGACGTATAACGGGCTATATTCAGCTCAACTAAAATGACGGCACGATTTGTCTGACATTTCGCTATACGCGCATACAGTAACGTGCGTGCCACTTACAATGATCATGAGGTGAGTCAAAATGCACGCTTTGACCCTGGCGTCCTTCCTGTTTTTTACAGGACTTGTCGCCTTTATCACTTGGCAAATCACTCGCCGAGATGACCACTCAAGTACCAGCGGCTACTTTCTGGCAGGGCGTACGCTAACTTTCCCGCTGATCGCTGGCTCTTTGCTAATGACCAACCTCTCCACCGAGCAAATGGTGGGGCTCAATGGGGCAGCGTTTTCCGATGGCTTAAGCGTGATGGCCTGGGAAGTTGTGGCGGTTATCGCACTGGTGGCATTGGCGCTCTTCTTCCTGCCGCGGTTTTTGAAAAGTGGTATTGCCACGCTGCCACAGCTACTCGAAATTCGTTTCGATAAGACCACGCAGCTAATCACCAATATCATTTTCCTAATTGCTTATGCAGTGGTTCTGCTGCCGATTATTCTCTATTCCGGCGCCATCGGTCTGCAGGGGATGCTCGATCTTCAGGGGCTTACTGGTATCGAGTCTTCGGCGACGCTGCTTTGGTTAACGGTGTGGATCGTCGGTATTATCGGCGCGGTGTATGCACTGTTTGGCGGGCTACGTACGGTTGCAGTCTCGGATACGCTTAACGGCGTTGGGCTATTGATCGGTGGTTTTGTGATCGTCTATTTCGGCCTCCAGGCCGTGAGTGACGGCAGCGGCATTATGGAAGGCTGGAGCATCCTCAAAGAGAGCGACCCGGATAAGCTTAATTCGATTGGCGGTGCTGATCAGCAGGTGCCGTTCTTTACTCTGTTTACCGGCGTTTTCCTGATTAACTTGTTCTACTGGACCACCAACCAGCAGATTATTCAGCGTACCTTTGCGGCCAAAAACTTGGCTGAAGGTCAGAAGGGTGTGCTACTGACTGGTCTGTTTAAACTGCTTGGCCCGCTGTATCTCGTACTGCCGGGGATCATTGCTTATCACCTTTATGCCGACCAAGGCGTGCGTGCCGATGAAGCCTACGGTCATTTGGTATTTAACGTACTGCCGCCGTATCTCACCGGGTTTTTTGCCGCAGTCATGGTGGGTGCGATTCTGTCGTCGTTTAACTCCGCGCTTAACAGCACCACCACGATTTTCAGCTTGGGCATCTATAAAGGCGTGCTGAACAAAGAGGCGACGGAAGAGCAGGTGGTTAAATCGGGTAAGGTGTTCGGCTGGATCATGGCCATTATTACCATGATTATCGCACCGTTGCTGGCCGGTCAGGATAGCCTGTTCGGTTACCTGCAGAAGATGAACGCGATCTACTTTATTCCGATTCTAGCAGTAGTGCTGGTAGGGCTATTAACCAAGCGTGTTCCACCTATGGCGGCCAAGATTGCTCTGGTGGGCGGCTGCTTGTTGATTGCCGCCGGTTACTTTGTGCCACCGTTTACACTGCTGCCGCAGATCATGCACGAGTTCCACTTTGTGGCGATGGTATTTGTGCTGTTGGTCGTCGTGATGCTAATTATTGGCAAGCTGCGCCCACGTGAAACCGATTGGATTCAGGAGCACAGCGGCGACGTGGATCTAACACCCTGGAAAGGCGCAGTACCCGCCGGTATCGTTCTGGTCGTGTTAGTCATCGTGATGTACATAAGCTTTGCTGGCTGATTCGCCCACCTTGTAGCTAATCGGTGAAGCCGTAACAGTGTAATAGAAAGAGGCCCCGCTAGTATCCGCTAGCGGGGCCTTTTGCTGGGAGGTTCATGAGAGGTTTGGGGAAATTTATGCGAGACGCAACGGCGGTTCGGCTAGCCCCTTGATACCGGTTTCGACCACATAAAGTGAGCCCGCGGTGAGCTCTTGGGCTAGCTGCTCTGCACTAAACCCCTCTTGCGCTGTGGTGATATAGAGTGTTTTTAGATCAGGGCCTGCAAAAGCCGGGCAGGAGGGTTGGCTGACGGGCAGTTCAACCCGGCCAATAATTTGACCATCGTGATCCAAACGCACCACCTGCCCAGCTCCCCACAGCGCTAGCCATAGGCAGCCTTCGCTATCCATGACTGCACCATCGGGGTTGCCCAGACTAGAGAAAAAATCCGCCCAGGGCTGGGGCTCGCCTTGCGGCCAGCCGTCGCTATCCAGCGCCCAGCGCATCACCACGCCTGTCACCGTATCGGTAAACCAGGCAAACTCGCCATTTTCAGCAAAGCAGATAGCATTGGGAATCGTCAGCCCTGTACGCAGCCGCGATAGCTCACCGCGATGGAGGCGGTAAAGGCTTCCAGCGTTTCTTTCCGCGCTTTTGCCCATGCTGGAAAGCCACAGGCTGCCGTGGCGATCAATGCGGGCGTCATTGCTGCGGGTGACCGGGTTATCGGCCTCGAAATCACACAGCTTTTCTGCCTTGCCGCTGTCTGGGTCGAAGCGGCTTAGGCGGTCTTCGCCGACTAACAGCAGGCCACCCTCTTCAAGAGGCGCTGCCAGTGACACTCGATGATCAAATTGAAAGTGGCCGCTCTCACCGCTGGCGGGGGAGAGCCAGTGCAACTGCTTTTCTAGAATGTCGCACCAATAGAGGCGTTGATTTTTGGCGTCCCACTGTGGGCCTTCACCCAGAGTGCAACGGCAATCAACCGCTAACTCTGCTTGCCACGTTGAAACATGCATACCTGTGTTCATTGTTGTTAGTTCTCCTTATTGTTCTCCTGCCAACCAAGCCTCGACAAGGGCTTGAGCCTGTTGCCCAACTTGGTAAGCGCTTTGGCCGGGTTTATATAGCGCGCTGCCCAATCCTGCACCATCGACACCTGCTGCGCGCCAAGCGGCGAAGTTATCGACCCCAACGCCGCCAACCGCATACAAAAGGGTGCCTGTGGGCAGTACTGAGCGCACTGCCTGCATGCCCTCTAATCCTACCTGCACCGCGGGGAAAAGTTTAAGTCCGGTGGCACCTGCATCGAGTGCCTCGAAGGCTTCAGAGGGTGTCACAATCCCTGGCCAACTCGCCATACCGAGTCTATGCGTCTCTTCAATGACCGCAGGCCGACAGTTGGGAGAAACGATCAGGCGTCCACCAGCAGCGTGAACTTCACGCACCTGAGCCGGAGTGAGCACCGTACCTGCACCTATGACTGCGCTCTCGCCAAATGCGTCTACCAAGCGGCGAATGCTTTCCAGCGGATTGGGTGAATTAAGCGGCACTTCAATCTGGGTAATGCCCGCGTCCAGCACCGCTTTAGCAATATCAACCACTTCGTCGGGCGCCACGCCGCGCAAAATACCAATTAAGGGCAACGTCATAGTCACTCTCTCCATTAACAGTTAGCCGTCTTAAGCGATTGATGGGCAAGCCGAAGGCCAGCGAGTACCGCGGCGTCACCATCCATATGCTGCGCCTGATGGCCGATTGTATTGAGCGCCAGTGTATAGCGTTGGCTTAGGGTTTGGTTGCCAATCAGCATGATCGGCTTATCGGTGGGACATTCACGGCAGGCGCCGGCAAGTTCAAGGCCAATGGCAAGTCCTGAGAGCCTGACCGCCAGTACGGCGCCACGCGTGTCGCCAGTAGGTAGTCGACCATCGAGTAAATCCTGGGCGCGTAGGCCGAACAAGCGACTACTAAAGGTTTCGGGCGCCGCGTAGATCTCGCTAACGGCCGCAATAAACGTTTCACGGCAAACGGGGTCTTGAAGTTTGTCGCTGCCGATTGAGTGGCGCAAAACTGATTTGTTGGCCAATAGCTGGTAGAGCTCGCCGGTTAAGTAGGTCGAAAACCCACTCACCGCGCCCGCTTTAAGAGTGGCCCATTTGGCGTGGGTGCCGGGCAGGCAGGCGAGACCCGTAAAGTCAGGTGAGTCAGCGACGAGGCCTGCTAACTGTGTCTCCTCGCCACGCATTACATCAAAGTGGGTCGCCGTGCTGCGGGTTTGGCTTAAACCGGGCAGTAGATAAACACGTAGCTGGTCGTCTGAAAGCGTTGGTGTGACTGCGCCTTGGCTAAGTTGGTCAAGCCGGGTAGGCACCGGCAAATAGGCGGCTTCCAGCCAGCCTTGGCGCGCCCCCGCCATACCGCACACCAACACATCAGTCTGGCCGGTGGTGGGCAGCCAGTCGCCCACTAGCCGCAGCAGTTCGGCTTCATACTCATCGGCTTTGAGCGACAGCATACCCTTGTCGCTAGTGGCTTGGGTAATCACCTGGTCATGCTCATTCAGACCCCAGGCGCGCAGGTTGCTGGAGCCCCAGTCCACGGCAATCCACGCCAGCTGTTGCTCTAACGTTGCAGTCGTCGTGCTCATTGGGTAAGCCTCATCGTTGATTGCATGGCTTACCACTCCGCAATAGAGCCGTCTTCGTGGTTCCACACCGGGTTGCGCCAGCGGTGGCCCACTTTGGCGCGCTCTTCAACGAACGCTTCGTTAATTTCAACGCCAAGCCCGGGGCCTTGGGGAATGGCGCAGAAGCCGTCTTCAATGGCCAGGGCTGACTTGTCGACCAGGTAGTCGAGTACATCGTTACCTTGGTTGTAGTGAATACCCATGCTCTGCTCTTGAATAAAGGCGTTATGGCTGACGGCGTCCAGCTGTAGCGAAGCGGCCAGGGTTAACGGGCCGAGCGGGCAGTGGGGAGCCAGGGCGACATCGTAGGCGGAAGCCAGAGCCGCGATCTTGAGGCCTTCGCTAATGCCGCCGCAGTGGGAAATATCCGGTTGGATAATATCGATCATGCCGTCGGCCAGCAGATCGCGGAACTGAAAGCGAGTGTGCAGCCGCTCGCCGGTGGCCAGCGGGTAGCCGAGGCCTCCAGCAATGTCTTTCAGGCAGGGCAGGTGCTCGGGAGCAACCGGCTCTTCCACAAACATGGGGTGGAAGGGCTCCAGCTCGCGCAGCAGCGCTTTGGCCATGGGGCGGTGCACACGGCCATGAAAGTCGATGCCAATGCCCACATCAGGGCCCACCGCATCGCGGGCTTCCGCCACGCGAGCGACTGCTTCATCGACCTTGCGGTGAGAATCGACGATTTGCATCTCGGGGGTGCCGTTCATTTTGAAGGCCGTAAAGCCTTTTTCGACCAATGCTTTGGCACCTGCGCCCACATCGCTGGGGCGGTCGCCGCCGGTCCAGGCGTACATGCGCATTTTATCGCGTACGGCGCCGCCAAGCAGTTGGTGAACGGGCACACCCAGGTCGCGACCTTTAAGATCCCACAGCGCCTGGTCAATCCCTGCGATCGCGCTCATCAAAATCGGCCCACCGCGATAAAATCCGGCGCGGTACATCGTGTTCCATAGGTGCTCGATGCGGTGTGGATCCTGGCCAATCAGGTAGTCGGAGAGCTCATGCACGGCGGCCTCAACGGTCGCCGCACGGCCTTCAATCACGGGTTCTCCCCAACCGTAGCAGCCTTCGTCGGTTTCGATCTTGAGAAACAGCCAGCGTGGGGGAACTTGCCAGGTCTTGAGTTTGGTAATTTTCATGTTCGATTATCCTTCTGAATAGAAGTATTGATTGAATTTTTAACTGACGATGCCAAGGTCGATAGCCGTGCGGCGCAGTACTTCTCTCGCGGCGGTTTCTGCGGCGTTGGCATTGCGGCTACGGATAGCGTCAAGTACCTGACGGTGCCGTGTAAGGCTGTCGTCCAAGGTGTCCGTGCGATCTTGCGAGCGGTGTATCAGCGCCATAATGGAGGGGCGCAGCAGATGCCCCATTTGCCGCCAGACTAAATTGTGGCTGGCCCGGTAAGTGGCATCGTGAAACGCGACGTCGTACTCGGCATGCTCGGCACGGGCTTCCACGCTGCTGGCCGTTTTTTCCATGCCTGTAAAGGCGCTCTCAAGGCGTTCAATGTCTTCAGCCTGGGCCTCCTGTGCCGCCAAGCCTGCCACCACGGGTTCGGCTGAGTAGCGGAACGCGTAAATAGCCCTGACCAGTTGCGGGTCAAGATTGACTAGGCCGGTCATCCATTCGCTCATCAGCGGGTCTAGCAGGTGCCAGTCGCCGATCTCGCGCACCAGTGTGCCGCGCCCTGCGGTGCGCTCTAAGAGCCCTGCCGCGGTGAGGCTGGTCAATGCATTGCGTACCTGATTACGGCTAACGTTAAAATGAGCACCAATATCCAGCTCGCGGGGGAAAACATCCCCTGGTTGCCAATGGCCTGCCAGTAGTGCCTGGGCGAGTAAACGCGCTAATTGTTCAGCGCCACCTTGATGGGGCGGTAGAGCGTCCAGCGTCATCGGTTGTCTCTTATTATGTGTTCGATGAGAGCTAGTCTAGTAAATGTCTGACATTTAGACAAGGCAGGCTGTGGTCGCCTTTAGGCTAACGATGGCGCTTAATCCGAGCAATAAAAGCCCACATCTGTTGGCAACAGATGTAGGCAAATCGTGGTTAGTAAATCGTGGTTAGTAAGTCGTGGCTGAAACGTTATCCCTTAACGGCACCTGCGGTCATACCTGTAACGATATAGCGGTTGGCGAGCAGCGCAAAGATAATCACAGGCAGCACAATCAAGCTGGCATAAGCGGCAATCACCCCGTACTGGGCACCGGCTTCAACGCCGCCCATAAAGCGAGTAATCCCCACCGTGAGTGGCTGGGCGTCGCTGCCTGCAAGGAACAGCGCAAACAGGTACTCGTTCCAGGACATGATAAAAATCAGAATCGCCAGTGCGTTTAGGCCTGGACGAACGACAGGCAGTGAAATGCTCCAGAAAAGCTTCCAGGGGCCGCAGCCATCAACGATGGCAGCTTCTTCCATCTCTTTGGGCACGTTTTCAAAAAAGCCCACCATCATCCATACGGCGAAGGGTATATGAATCGCCAAATGGGCAAACAGCAGCCCGGTGCGTGAGCCAGATAACCCTAAGTCGACAAAGATCAGAAACAGCGGCAGCGCCAGCACCACGTGAGGAAGGAAGCGCATGGCCAGTATCGCAAACGATAGCGCCCCGCGTATTTTAGGGCGTAGTTTGTTAAGCCCGTATGCCATAGGCACGCACACTGCGACGGAAATAATCACCGATGCCACGGCAATAATCACGCTGTTACGGAAATAGAACCAAAAATCGCCAGCGTTAAAGGCAACGCTAAAGTTGTTAAGGGTAAAGTCTCTTAACGTTAGTAGCGCTAGCGGAGAGCGAAACATGGCGGTTTCGTTAAAGGCCGCCGCGAGCAGAATAACCGGTGGCAGCAGTGAAATAATCAGCCAGATGGTTAAGCCGAAATACTGACCAGCGAGTTTTGCGTTGGCTTTGTTACGATCATTCATGCGCTGGCCTCCTTATTTACCTTGTAGACTTTAATATACAGCCAGGCCACGACCGCCATAATCATAAACATGGTAAAGGCGATGGTGTTGGCCATGCCCATATCTTGATTGGCGATGCCGCGGTTATAAGCCAAGATACTCATCACGGTTGTCGAGCGCCCTGGGCCACCGCCGGTCATGGTGTAGACCATGTCAAATTCGCGGAATGCACTGGTCATGATGATGATGGAGACAAACAGAATGTGTGCCCGGATCATGGGTAGTACCACGTACCATAGGGTCTGGAATGCACCGGCACCGTCGACCTTAGCGGCTTCATACATATCGTCGGGAATTGTGGTAAGCGCTGCGTAAAGCACCAATATCGCCATGGGAGTTAAGTGCCAGGCATTGGTGAGCGCGGTGGCAAACAGGGCAGTTGAGCTATCGGTTAGCCAGTAGGGGCCGGTAATGCCGAAAAAGCCTAACAGTTGATTAATCACCCCAAAGTCCGGTTCCCACATAAATAGCCGCCAGGTGATCCCGACAATTACCGGGGTCATTACAAAGGGCAGCAGAAATAACGCCATCCAACCGGCTTTAAAGCGAATGCGCTTGCCGCTTAATAAAAAGGCAACCAGTAAACCGACGATTAAGCAACCGAGAGTATTGGCGAGGGTAAAGAGTAGCGTCACCTTGACGGAGTTAATAAAGAGGGGATCTGTCCAGGCGCGCGTGTAGTTTTCCAGCCCGACAAACCATTGGTTACTGAAATCATAAAGAAATACGTCGTGTAAACTGAAGCGTGCGGCGATGCCAAGGGGAAACGCCACAATCAGCAACATAACGATTAAGCCGGGCAATACAAAATACCAGCCCCGGGTATAGCGATTAAGGAGATTGTTTTGCATAGCGCAAACCTCGTTAAAGCATCAATTCAAAAGCAGTGGCGGCTTAGCCGGGTGTAGGCCAAGCCGCCACCGCCAAAGAGGTTAGGGTACGAGGTCGCCTAGCGTTCGAGGTAGCCTGCGCGCTGGAAGGTACGGGTCATATTGTCTACCCAGCGATCCTGCGCTTGCTCTGGGGTTAGGTCGCCGCTGAGTACTTCGGTGGCGAAGTCAACGGTGCCCTGCCACATAACGGTGCCGTATTCAGGAATGCCCTGACGAACAAATACGTGTTCAAGGGTCTGCTCGTAGGCGGGCAAGAAGTCAGCATAATGAGGCTCTAGGCTGCGCAGTTCTTCGCTGTTGAAGTGGGCTACGCGTGAAAATTGCTTGGTGCGTTTGCCCCACTCGATTTCGTTATCCTGCAGCATCCATTTCAGAAATTTAAACGCTTCTTCGGAATTCTCAGTATCCATAACGAAGACCCCGCCGCCGCCTAAGAAGGGCACGCCTTGGGGGTAATCCTGCAGGTTGCCTTCAAAGGCGGGGAGCGGCTGATAGCCCACGTTACCGGCGGCTTCACCTTGAGGATCTTCAACCGTGGAAAGCCCCTGGGGCCACATAGTGGCCATGGCTAAACGGCCATCGCGGAAGTAGCTTAGCCCTTCAAGAAAATCCCAGTTCCGGGCAGCGCGAGGCGCCACGTCATTGGCAAGATCGACAAACAGGTTGGCGGCCTCGACTAAGATGGGGTGATCAAGGTCGGGTTGATAGTTTTCGTCCCAGCCTTCAAGGCCCGTGGAGTAGAGCATGACGATAAAACTACGTGCCACGCCGCTGCCCGCACCTAAGGCGTCGGTCCAGCCGTATAGATCCTCTTCGAGAGTTTCACCGGCCACCGTTTCACCCGCTTCACGCGTGAAAAATTCCCCCACTTCGTAAAGCTCTTGCCAGGTGCGCGGGACTTCAAGCTCGCGCCCGTACTCTTCCTCGAAAGCTGCCTGCTCGTCCGGGTGTGAGAAGAAATCTTCGCGGACAATTAACATCGGCGCTGCGGGGGTGGTGGGCAGGGCGATAATTTCACCAGGGCGAGCGCTGCTCTCCATATGCGATTCGCGAATTCGCTCAGGGTAAGCGTCGATATCAAAATCATATTTTTCGATGTAAGGCGTTAAGTCGACCACATGGTCTTTGAAACTGCCAAACCAGCCGGGGCTGTGGTAGCCCATGTCCCAACGCCCGGTGCCGCCAATGGCTTCGATCGACATACGGTCACGTAACTGATCGGGTGGCAGTATTTCACCAACCACTTTAACGCCGGTTTGGCGCTCATATTCGGGGGCGAAGTAGTTCACTACGGCATCGGCTTCTTCACCCGGGTGAAGCGCCCAGCGGATGGTAACGTCTTCCGCCATTGCTGTAGCGCTGGCCGTGGCTATGGCCAGGCCTAATCCGGTGGCGGTGAGCATGCGTGTTGTTGTCATGTGTCAATCTCCTAAAGCTCTTTATTGTTATGCCCTTTCTCTCGAAAGTAAGCATCGCCGCTACAAGGGTGAATCGCTAGAACCAATTGTGATTATTGGTGAGGAATTTTTTTCCAGACACTTTATTGATTCGAATTCCAATCTAATCGACGTCCAACATAAAGGATTTGCAGAATCGTGTCACCTAGCGTAATTAATAACTACAGGCTGAGCCGAGAATAAGTAACGCTAGTATTTTTTGATCGGCAACACTATAGCTGTAGATGAATATAAAAATCATTAAAAACATGTAGTTATGTTTTTTATGGGGCTAAGAGTTGAGGCGATAATGATCCTTTTAAACGTTGAGTGTTTAAGTTTAAATAGATAATTATTTGGACTAATGTCTAATGCTAAACATTGGATGCCGATACTTTTAGCCGCTTTACTGCTCTTATTAGACCAAAGAAGGATATAACAACGATGGCTAACATTACGCTGGAAAATGTACAAAAACGCTTCGGGGAAGAGCGAGTGATCCACGGTGTGGATATCGAAATTAACGATGGTGAATTTGTCATTCTGGTGGGGCCTTCCGGCTGCGGTAAGTCCACGTTGCTGCGCATGATTGCCGGACTTGAGTCGATCAGCGACGGTAATGTGAAGATTGGCGGGACGGTGGTGAACGATATGTCACCCAAAGCGCGCGACATCGCCATGGTGTTTCAGAGCTACGCGCTTTATCCGCACATGACGGTCGCTGACAATATGGGCTTCTCACTCAAGCTCTCCAAAGTGTCGAAAAGTGAGATAAATGACAAGGTGAATGCTGCCGCTGAGATTCTCAATTTAGAGCCCCTGCTAAAACGTTTTCCCCGTGAACTTTCCGGTGGCCAGCGCCAGCGGGTGGCGATGGGTCGAGCGATTGTGCGCGACCCGCAGGTGTTCCTGTTTGATGAACCGCTCTCCAATCTGGATGCCAAACTGCGTGTTTCCATGCGCACAGAAATTAAAGAGCTACATCAGCGGCTTAAAACCACTACCGTGTATGTTACCCACGACCAAATTGAAGCCATGACCATGGCTGACCGAATTGTTGTTTTACACCAAGGCTACGTTCAACAAATGGGCACGCCGCTGGAGCTTTACGACCATCCCGCCAATTTATTCGTGGCCAGTTTTATCGGCTCGCCGGGCATGAACTTGATTCATGGCCAAGTGGGCGACGATGGGCAGTTCCAGGTGCGGGGCGGTGGCCAATTGCCGTTGGGGGATATTGATATCTCCAACTCGGCGGGCGACGCGGTCTACGGTATTCGCCCTGAGGATATGACGCTGGCAGATCAAGGCGTTCCGGTAGAGGTGATCACGGTGGAGCCCACCGGCGCTGAGATTCATGTAGTCGCTAAGTTAGGCGATCAACATATCACCATTGTGTTTCGTGAACGCCATCAGGTTAAGCCCGGCGATACCATCCACCTGGCCATCAACGTGAATAAAAACCATCTGTTTGATGCGGCGAGTGGCGAACGCATTGCCTGGCACGCCTCCTCCCGGGCAGCCTAACCACAAGGCGGAAGGCTCCAATGAGTACGCAGACGTATTTAGGCTTGGATATTGGCACTTCAGCGGTAAAAGGCGTGCTGGTCGATACCCATCAGCTGTGTTTGGCCACTGCAAGTTCGGCTTACAGCGTTACCCACCCCCGCGCTGGCTGGGCGGAACAAGACCCTGAGCTGTGGTGGCAAGCCGTTGAGGAGGTGGTCGCGCAATTAATGCAGCAGGCTGGCGCTGCCATGGCCAAAGTAGCCGGGATAGGTCTATCCGGCCAAATGCATGGGCTGGTGGTTCAGAACCAACACGGTGAGGTTATTCGCCCGGCTATTTTGTGGAATGACAGCCGAGCCAGCCAGCAGTGTCAGCAACTTAAAGAGCTCCTACCTTCCCTGGCAACGATAACCAGTGTTGAGCCCATGCCGGCCTTTTGGGCTGCCAAACTGTTGTGGTTAAAAGCCCACGAGCCGGAAACGCTAGCCAATGCCCACCACTTCCTTTTGCCAAAGGATTACGTGCGTTGGCGGATGAGTGGGGAGCGTATCACCGATATGTGTGATGCGGCGGGCACCCAACTGCTTGATCAAGCCAGACGAGCGTGGAGCCCAGAAATATTGGCAGTGTGTGGGGTCGCAGAGCGCCAGTTGCCGCACTTGGCGGAGGGCAGTACCGCTTTGGCCATTCTCAAACCGAATATCGCGGCACGCTGGGATATTGAAAACCAGGTTCCGATTGCCGCCGGCGCGGGAGATGTAGCAGCAGGGGCGATAGGGTTGGGAGCCATTAACGAAGGGGATGCCTTCTTTACCCTGGGAACGTCGAGTCAGTTGTTTATCGCCACCTCTGGCTATCGCCCTGCGCCTGAGCATGCGTTACACGCCTTTGCACATGCGCTTCCGGAACGATGGTTTCAAATGGCGGCCATGCTCAATGGGGCAAGCGTTCTGGCCTGGGCAGCGAAGTTGATGGGAGTCTCAATTGACGAGGCGCTGACTGCCGCTAAGGAGCAACAGGGGAGTGCGTCGTCGCTACTGTTTTTGCCGTATTTAAACGGCGAGCGAACCCCGCATAACAACCCTGATGCCCGCGGTGTGCTGTTTGGCTTACACCCTTCCAGTGGCGTCGGCGAAGTGACTCAGGCGGTGTTGGAAGGGGTGGGCTTTTCGTTGCGGGAAGCGCGGGATGTCATTGAGCAGGCCGGTACGCCGATCACGCGGTTAACCGTGATTGGCGGGGGCAGCCGAAGTGATTATTGGCTGCAGCTGCTGGCGGATATTTTAGAGCGGCCTATTGCGCGCTGCGAAGACAGTGAGTCGGGCCCTGCCTTTGGCGCCGCGCGTCTAGCGCGCTTGGCGTTCACCCAGGAAAATCCCGAGGTGGTCTGTCAGACGCCGCGAATTGAAAAGGTGTTTCAGCCGAAACTGGGAAATCACCGGCATAGCCATAATTTCGAGTGTTACAAGCGGCTATACCGTGCTCTAGCACCTGAATTTGCCATAGCATCCAAACTTGATAATTAACCAGCCGCTAGCCAACGCCACCCGAATTAGGTGGCGTTTTAGATTAAGGGCTTTCAACAAGCCTTGGTCGCTTGATCTGATATATCAACCTGCACGCAACGCTTCAATATCCGCGTGAGTGGGGAGTGAGGCGTAAGCGCCTGGGCGGGTAACCGCATGGGCGCCGCAGCGGCAGGCGGTATCTACTGCCCGATGAAGAAAATCGGCATCGCTCTGCCAGTTTTCATTGATGCCGTGGGCTGAAAGTTCGGCCAGTAGCCCGCCAATAAAAGCGTCGCCGCCAGCGGTGGTATCGACTGCCTCCACTTTAGGTGGCGCAATGCGCTGGTCGATGCCGACGCCTTTGAGCAGGACGTCGTTGGGTCCATCGGTAATCAAGATAACTTTAACCCCAGCTGCCAGCCGTTCTGAAAGCCATGACTCTGCGGGGTGATCGGCGCGCAAATAGTCGAGCTCTTCCTGGGAGAGCTTGAGCAGCTCGGCGCCGTCCAGCAGCTGTGTGACTAAGCTGGCATCCGCTTCACCGCCGGGCCACAGGTTATGGCGTAAGTTGGCGTCTACGCTGACCAGGCAGCCTGCGCGCTTGGCCATGGTGGCCATCGCCAGGGTGACGTCGGCGATCTCAGGGTCAGTCAGGCTGTTACTGCACAAGTGCAGAATGGCCGGGTTCTCGAAGACACCATGGGGTAGATGCTCAAGGCGATAGAGCAGATCAGCGGCGGGTGGGCGATAAAAATCAAAGGTGCGTTCGCCAACGTCATCCCGGGAAACGAACGCCAGCGCCGTGCGTGACTGTTTTGTGAGCATAACGCCGCTGGTGTCGACGCCATGACTTTTAAGTTCACGCAGCAAAAAATGCCCAAAGGTATCGTCACCCACCATACCTAGAAACTGGCTAGGTACGCCCAAGCGGGCGCAGGCGACTGCCACGTTAGCGGGAGCGCCACCGGCGTAGGGCGTAAAGGTTTCCTGAGTATCAGTCGCGGCTCCCAAACGACTGGAGAGCATATCGACCAGCGCTTCCCCAAAGGCAATAACGGGTGTCATTTGTGGCTCCTTATTGTGATTAATGTATTTGTTTTAAAACAGGCAGTTTTGCACCGGGCTGTTTTTTACCTGACAGTGTTGCACTGGACAACTTTATGCCACGCAGTGGCCGCGTGCGGCTTCAAGCAGTTCGTACCACGCTTCCCGTGGGAGCGTTGCGGGGCCATTAAGCATATCGCTAATTCGCTCAGCTTTAACGCTGCCAATCACCGGGACTGGCGAGTTGGGCAGGCTGCGCAGCCATGCCAGCGCTAAAGCGCTGGGAGCGCACTCAAGCTTGGTTGCCCACTTATCCAAACAGTCGCTAACGGCGCCTTGCATTAATTGCCCGCTTGCCAGAGGTGACCACGCCATGGGAGCGTGGCCGTCGGCACATAGATCGTCAAAGCTACCGTCAAATAGCGGGGCTGTGTGAGCAATCGAGAGCTCAATCTGGTTGGCGGATAAGCGATGATGCATGGTGCCTTGCAAGCGCCGCCACTGGCTGGGCAGGTGGTTGGAAATGCCTGCAGCGCCAATTTTGCCTGCTTCAATGGCATCGTCCAGTGCGCGACCAGTGGCGTCAGCGTTCATGAGCAGATCGGGGCGGTGGATCAGGAAATGATCGAGGCGTTCGACGTTTAAACGCCCAAGCGATGCGTCGATGGCACTATTGAGATAAGCAGGGCTAGCGTTGTAGTGCTTTACCTTACCCGACCCGGGGGCTGGGTTATCGTTAGCGATGCTCGCTTTAGTGACGATATGAACCCGCCGAGCCAGGCCAGGGCGGGCTTTTAGCGCGGCGCCAAACAGCGTTTCACCCTGGTTGCCGCCGTAGATATCGGCATGGTCAAACCAGTTTAGGCCCTGTTCCAGGCGTGCTTCGATCCAATCGGCCAACTGTTTAGGGTCATGCATGTCAGACGCTTCGTGCAAACGCATCATGCCGAGTACAAACGGCACATCAAAGGTGTCGGCGGGCATGGCAGGTTCCCTGTTGATTTTATTAGAAATGCTGTTAGAAAACTTCTTCGTTATGCAGCGCTTCGGCGGCGCCTAGCAGCCCCGTCCAGGGCGCGGACACCACCCATACGGGAATATCGGCATTATAGGCGCCCATACGGCCTTTATTGACAAAAGCATCGCGCAGTTCGCTTTTTGGCAGCCACTCCAGCAAGCGTGGAAGAATACCGCCGCATAGATAAACCCCACCCCTGGCGCCCATGGTCAGCGTGGCATCGCCGCACACATCGCCGAGGATTTTTAGAAAGCGCAGTAGGGCAGCAGTGGCCAGGCTATCGCCCTCGTTGGCCGCTGTGGTCACATCTGCCGGGCTGGTAAGGCGAGGTTCAATTCCCTCAAGGCTGCAGTGCGCTTGGTAAAGCTCCAGTAAACCCTGGCCGCATAGGATGCGCTCTACGCTCACCCGTTTGTGACGCTGGAGAAATACCTCCAACAGCGCCCGCTCGGTGCTATCTGTGGGCGCGAAAGTGACGTGGCCGCCTTCGGTGGGCAGCGGAATCCAGGCGTGCTGCCCAGGAAATACCCCGGCAACGCCCAACCCGGTGCCAGGGCCGATCACCAAGCGCGTCGAGTGGGCTTGGGTCTGACCTGGCTGGATTTCCACTAAATCACTTTCAGCCACATGAGGTACGCCCAATGCCTGTGCGGTGAAGTCGTTGATGACTTTAAAAAGGGACAGATTCAGCGTCTGTCGAACGTCACTCTTTAAAAAGTCCCAGTGGTTGTTGGTCATTTTGACCCGCTCGTTATGTACGGGGCAGGCAAAAGCTAAGCACGCCTCTTGAGGCGCGTTGTCACCGGTGGCGCCCACGCGACTCAAGTAATCTTTAACGGCTTCTACAACGCCAGGGTAGTCGGCGCAGGGTAAGTTCAAAATATCACGCGGGGTTATTTCACCTGGCGACACCAACGCCAGACGTGCGTTGGTGCCGCCGATATCGCCGATTAAAGCCGGTCTCATCAGGCATCCTCTTGTGAGATTTGCCCCTGCTGGCGGGCGAGATCATCGGCTTCAAAACCACCAAATACGCCAGCGCCTTCTTCACCGCGCATGGCCAGGTGGCGAAAGCCTGAAAACAGCTCACGGCCCAGGCCGACGTGGTAGTGATCTAGGTTGCCAATTGCCAGTTCACGTTCTGCCCAGGTGGAAGGGGCAACTTTGGCCTCGAGCGTGCCGGCGTTGGCATCCAGACGCACGATGTCGCCATCGCGGAGTTTGGCCAGCGGGCCGCCGTCCAGGGCCTCCGGGCTCATGTGAATGGAGGCAGGCACCTTGCCCGACGCGCCCGACATGCGGCCGTCAGTCACTAGCGCTACTTTATAACCACGATCTTGTAACACGCCCAGGAACGGCGTCAGTTTGTGCAGTTCTGGCATGCCGTTGGCTTTGGGGCCTTGGAAACGGACGACCACGATCACGTCACGATCCAAATCGCCGGACTCGAAGGCCGCTTTCATTTCGTTCTGGTCTTCGAAAATCTTCACCGGTGCTTCGACAATGCGATGCTCCTCGGCCACCGCGGAGACTTTGATCACACCACGGCCCAGGTTGCCTTTCATAACGGTTAAGCCACCCGTCGGCGCAAAAGGCGTGGCGACGGGGCGCAGCACGTTCTCATCAAGGCTGTTTTCGGGGCCTTCGTGCCAGACGACTTTGCCATCTTCCAGGAAGGGCTCCTGGGTGTAGGCGGTCAGATCGGTGCCAAACACGGTGGGGATATCGCCGTGAATCAGGCCCGCGCCCAGCAGTTCGCGGAACAGGTAGCTCATGCCGCCAGCGGCCTGGAAGTGGTTAATATCCGCTTGGCCGTTGGGGTAGACCTGCATCAGGCTGGGAGTGACCGCGGAAAGCGCGGTGAAGTCGTCCCAGTTCAGGGTGATGCCCGCGGCGGCGGCCATGGCTATCAGGTGGAGCGTATGGTTGGTCGAACCGCCTGAAGCGAGAAGCCCAACGACGGCATTGACGATGGCGCGCTCGTCAATCTGCTTGTAGAACGGACGGTAGTTGCCACCCGGCTCGGTGTTACGAATCGCCTGCTCTGTCGCGTAGCGAGTCAATGCTTCGCGCATCTCGGTGCCAGGGTTGACGAAGGAGGTGCCCGGCAGGTGCAAGCCCATTACTTCCATCATTAACTGGTTGGAATTGGCGGTGCCGTAGAAGGTGCAGGTACCAGGGCTGTGATAAGACTCGGATTCCGCTTCTAGCAGCGCATCGCGGCCTACTTTGCCCTCGGCGTACAGTTGACGAACGCGGGCTTTTTCCTTGTTGGGCAGGCCGCTGGGCATGGGGCCTGCGGGGACGAACATCGCGGGCAGGTGGCCAAAGCGCGCGGCGCTAATAAACAACCCGGGGATAATCTTATCGCACACGCCCAGGTAGAGTGCAGCGTCGAACATGTTGTGGGAAAGTCCCACGGCGGCGGCCATGGCAATCACATCCCGTGAGAATAGCGACAACTCCATGCCCGGCTGGCCCTGGGTCACGCCATCGCACATGGCCGGTACACCACCGGCAAACTGGGCCGTTGACCCCATCGCGTTGGCAGCGGCTTTGATAGTGGCCGGGAAAGTTTCGAACGGCTGGTGGGCCGAGAGCATATCGTTGTAGGCCGAAATGATCCCCAGGTTGGCACTGTTCATCAGCTTGAGGGAATCTTTGTCCTGCGGGTTGCAGGCAGCAAAGCCGTGGGCCAGATTACCGCAGCTTAACTCAGCACGGTGCACACCGCGTTTATGCTGGTCAGCCATGCGCTGTTCGTAGAGGGCGCGACGCTCTGCAGAACGCTCACGAATACGCTGGGTAACCTCAGCAACGGTAGGGTTTAAAGTGGCGGGTGTTGAGCTCGGCATAGGAACCTCTGCATGATAGAGACGGTGAGTAAATATTGTAGTTATTTTACATTTTTTAGCGTCGATTTAAGAGACTTTACGGTAATAAAAACCACATTTGTAGTTTTATTACCCGAATGTAGGGTGCCGGTCGCCTCACGTAAAGCACGCGATGGTATACATGGAACCCAAAGAGGGTGGAATGATGGCCAGTGAAATAGCAAGTATAGCATCCAGGCTTTTGCTACCATTTTGAGCTTTAACTTTGAATGTTTGATGACCCTTACTGGGCTGGAGCCTGCATGCACGCCATTGTTGACCAGATTCAGTCAGTTGATCCCAGGGCTGGAGAAGCGACGCGACGCTACTTGGATACGTTGACCAAACCGCAAGGTAGTTTGGGGGCCCTGGAAGAATTGGCTATTCAGCTGAGCGCCATCACCGGTGAGCTTAAGCCCATTGTGATGCCGCCTGCGGTAATCGTGTTTGCTGCGGATCATGGCGTTGCCATTGAGGGAGTATCCGCCTTTCCCCAGGCAGTGACTGCCCAGATGGTGGCCAACTTCGACAACGGTGGGGCGGCAATTAATGTGTTTGCCCGGCAAATAGGTGCGCAGGTCGAGATAGTAGACGTAGGCGTAGCTTCGTCCTTAACAATGTCTGGCGTGACTTCTGCCAAAGTGCGCGCGGGAACCGCCAATATGGTGGTGGAAGATGCCATGCAGGCTGATCAGGCATTGGCCGCTATAGAGGTAGGTGTCGCCGCCGTTGAACGGGCAAAAAAGGCGGCAGCAAAGTGCCTTATTGTCGGCGAGATGGGCATTGCCAATACCACCGCCAGCAGTGCCATGCTGGCGGTGCTAACAGGTGAATCGGTAGCCAGCGTCGTTGGTGCGGGTACCGGGATTAACCCACAGCAGCAGGCACACAAAGTAGCCGTGATTGAGCGCGCCATCGCGGCGCGTAACGCTGACCCCCAGGCCCCTCTAGAGGTGCTGGCCAAGCTAGGCGGCCTGGAGATTGCCGCGATGACCGGCGCTTATTTGGCAGCCGCGGCCAATCAGATGCCTGCGATTGTGGATGGCTTTATTGCCACCGTGGCCGCGCTCACCGCCTGCCGAATATGCCCCGCTGTGCGCGGTTATCTGATTTTTGGCCACCGTTCCCAGGAGCCAGGGCATGACGTAGCGCTAACGGCTCTAGAGGCTAGGCCGCTTCTCGATATGGGCATGCGGCTAGGGGAGGGCAGTGGTGCCGCGCTGGCGTATCCATTGCTGCAGGCGGCGACAGCGATGGTGGCGGAGATGGCGACCTTTAACGATGCCGGTGTTAGCGATAAGGCAGCGCCATGATGGTCGGCGATCCGATCGCTGGGTTGGCGCTGGTTGTTCTGGCGATAGTGATTGACTTAATGATTGGCGATCCGCGCTCATTGCCGCATCCAGTGGTATTGATAGGACGTTTTATCAGCGCCTTTGAGCGGCTATGGAACCGTGGCACGGCGCAGCAGCGCAGAGTTAGTGGCTTCCTGCTAACCACTATTGTCGTCGGTGGCGTATGGGGGATTAGCTGGTTAGCGCTAGCGCTGCTAGAACGATTGCACCCAGGATTGGCGTTAATCGCCGAGCTTTGGCTGCTGTCTACTACGCTGGCGATTAAAGGTCTAGGCGATGCGGCCCGCGCCGTGGTTGAACCGCTGACAAAAGGCGATCTGCCCTCCGCACGCAAGGCGCTGGGAATGATAGTAGGGCGCGATACGCATAGCTTGGATGAAGCAGAAATCACCCGAGGTACGGTGGAAACTGTGGCGGAAAACACCGTTGACGGCATTACCGCACCGCTATTTTTCGCCCTGATCGGCGGGGCGCCGCTAGCGCTGGCGTATAAGGCGGTGAATACCCTGGATTCGATGGTAGGCTACAAAAACCAGCGCTATGCCGATTTTGGTTTCGCCTCCGCGAAGCTGGACGACCTAGCCAATTGGATTCCCGCACGCTTAACCGCACTGTGTTTGTGGCTCGCTGGTTTGCTATTGGATGTTTCAGGTGTTTTGAATCTGCGCTGGAAAGGCGCACTGAGCGGCACCTGCCGTGATGCGCCGCGACATCCAAGCCCCAATGCGGGCTGGCCGGAGGCCATGGTGGCAAGGCTACTCGGCGTTCAGTTGGGTGGCACCAATTACTATCAAGGCGTGGTGTCTCAGCGCGCTACCCTAGGTGAGCCCCTGGAAGTGCTGCAGGTAACGCATATCACGGCTGCGGTGCGTTTAATGCACGGCGCTTGGCTACTGTTTATGGTGCTGTCGGTGGTGGTGATAGCAGCACTCATGTTGACTAGAGGGCTGTTATGAATATGTCCCCATGGCCCGCGCACGGCGGCCAAGCTGAGGCGCTACTCGCGCACTTCGGCTTGCCCGCCGACCACCGCCTGGAAGACTTTAGCGCTAACCTTAACCCTCTGGGGCCTCCGGCCTGGGTAAGCGATTGGTTAGTGAAGCAGTTGGCAGGTCTTGAACGGTACCCTGCGCCAGATTACGGCGCTGCGCGTCAGGCCATTGCTGTCCATCACCAGCTTCAGCCCGAGCAGGTACTCCTAACCAATGGCGGCGCAGAGGCAATTTTCCTTGCCGCTGCGCTGCATGCCGGTAAACGGGCGGTGGTTCTTACTCCCAGCTTTGGCGAATATGCACGCGCTTGCCGCGCCCATCGGCTCGCGGTCACAGAGATCGCGCTGTCCGCGCCGCACTTTGCGCTGGACGTTGATTCGCTATTGACAGAGGTTGACGGCATTGATGTGCTGTTTCTATGCCGGCCCAATAACCCGACGGCGACGCTTATCGATGCCCCGGCAATGGAAGCACTGCTGGATGTCACCGCTTCAATTGGCTGTCGCGTTGTTGTCGATGAAGCGTTCGTGGATATGGTGGGCGATACCCAACTCGAGTCGTCACTACTGCAGGCGTCACTGGCACCTTTGCTGGCCCGCTATTCACATCTGATTCTGCTGCACTCGATGACCAAGTTTTATACTCTTCCGGGCTTGAGGCTGGGCTATATGCTGGCGGATGGGGCGACTATCAATTCAGCAGAATCCCACCAGCCGCCCTGGAGCGTTAATCACTTGGCGGCAGAGCTGGTGGCGCCGCTGCTGGCAGACCGTGAGTTTGCTCAGCGCACCCTCCAATGGATTGCCAATGAACGCCCGCGTATGCAGCAGGCGCTGACAAAGCTGGGCTTGGAAGTCGTTCCCAGCCACGCCTGTTTTTTCCTTATCCGCCCCGGTGCTGAACATGCAATGACCAGCGATGCGCTGTTTGAAGGGCTGCTACGCCGAGGCATGCTGGTGCGTCATACCCATAGCTTTATTGGATTAGACGGCGACTGGCTGCGCATCGCACTGCGCGATGGGCCCGCCAACCAGCGGCTATTAGAGGTGATATATGATTGTCTTCGTTAGCGGCGGCGCACGCTCCGGTAAAAGTGAGGCTGCCGAGCAGCTGGCGCTCAGCGCGGCTGGTACGGATAGCTGTTACTACCTTGCCACCGCCAACGTGTATGACGATGAGATGGCCGAGCGAGTGGCACGACACCAGCAGGCGAGGAACGCGCAAGGGCAAAGCGTCAATTGGATAACGATTGAGGCGCCGCTAGCGATTGATCAAGCGTTGGCAGGCGTGCCTGATGGCAGTGCGGTGCTGCTGGATTGCCTAACCCTATGGGCCAGCCAAGTGCTATACGCCAGTTCCCTTAGCGCAGAGGAGGGCTTGGAGCTGCTGCAACGGGCCGTGCAAAGCGCTAAAGCTCGCCATATTCAGTTGGTGATTGTCTCCAACGACATTAACGAATCGCTACCGCCTAGCGATAATGAGACCTGGCGCTACCTGACGTTTCTTCAGCGTGCTCACCGCTGGGTAGCGGCAGAGGCGGACTCAGTGCTAGAAGTGGTCGCGGGCTGTGCCATTGAATGGAAAAATGACGGAAAGCTTCTTTGAAAGAGAGCACTGTGAAAAACGTTCTATTCGGTTTTGTGCTGGCCCTTCAGTTTTTGACGCGCATCCCGATTCCCATTGCCGCCCCCTGGACACCCGACACTCGTCGCTGGGCGGTACGCGCTTATCCCTTGGTGGGTCTGTTGATCGGCAGTTTGCTGGTGATGCTGGCATTTGCGATGCACAACGCTCCCACACCGATCACCGCGCTGGCGATATTAAGCGTGTGGGTGGCGCTCTCGGGTGGGCTGCATTTGGATGGCGTTATGGATATCGCCGATGCGCTGGGCAGCAATCAGCCCCTGGCGCGCCGCTGGGAGATTATGAAAGACCCACAAATCGGCAGCTTTGGTATCTTGGCGCTGGTGTTTCTACTCGCCTGGAAGGGGGTATTGCTATGGGCATTGCTTACCTATCAAGCGCCGCTCTGGTGGCTGCTGGTGGTGCCCGCGCTAGGGCGCTGGGGGGGCGTTGCCTTGCTAGTGCTGACGCCCTGCGCCCAGCCGAAAGGCCTGGCGAGGAGCTGGCAACAGTCGCTTAGCGGCCAGGATGTGGCACTGGCGCTGGTACCGCTGGCGGTTATCGCGCTATTAGCCCCCTCGCTGGTGCTGTGGGGACTAACGGTCATGGTTTTTGTGGTACTAATGCGCTGGTTTATGTTGCGACTGTTTAATGGCATTAACGGCGATATGGTCGGTGCCACCATTGAAGGAGGAGAGCTTTGGCTACTGATCTTAATGTGGAGCTGGTGGCAGTTCGCCACGGTATCACCGATTGGAATTTAGAACGCCGTTATCAAGGCCAGCAAGATATTCCGCTGCTGTTTCCCGATGCAGAAACAGGGTTGCTGGCGCTGCGTGATGCGCTGTTTGATGAGCGTTTTGATGCTATTTACTCTAGTGATCTGCAACGCTGCCAGCAAACCTTGGAATGGGCCCAGGCCGCAAAAGAGGGGCTTCCAGTAATGCTGGAGCCACGCCTGCGGGAGCTCGATTTTGGTGAATACGAAGGCAAGGTTTACGACGAGCTAAAGGATTTACCCCATTACCGCGCCTGGATTGATAGCGTCGGCGAGTTGCAGATTCCCGGCGGCGAATCGGCGGCTCAATTGCGTGAGCGTCTAGACGCTTGGCTGGATAACGTGGCAATAAATGCCCAAGAGGGTGGCCACAAAAAAATTCTAGTCGTTACCCACGGTGGCGTGATTCGTGAGCTGCGCCGCCGCTTTGAAACAATTCATTTTTGGGATGGCACGGTAGCTCAGGCCCAAGGCAGGCGCTGGCAACTGATTTATAAGCAAAACGAACAAGGCAAAGAGGAATGGCAATGCAGCTCTTCATCGGCGGTGCCTGCGCTGGAAAGCGCGACGCCGTAACGGCTCGCTTTCCCGACGCTTTATGGCATCGGCTAACGCCGGGTCAGCAACTGGCGGCGTGCCAGCAAACGCTGATTGCTGATAGACCGCTGGTGATAAGCGGTGTGCTTGCCTGGCTAGAAGCCGCGTTAGTAAACGCGGAAAACGACCCTTTGCGCCAGCAGTGGCAGGGCGATATGACACAGCTCTGCCAGCGTGCCAAACAGTTAAATGCGGCGTTAGTTATCATCACTACCGAAGTCGGCCGCGGCATTGTGCCCATGCAGCCCGAACAGCGCCGCCTGCGTGATTTAAACGGCTGGTTTAGTCAAGACGCCACCGCCCAGGCTGATCAGGTGTGGTATGTGCGGCATGGACTGGTGATGGGTGTTAAATATTTAGCAGCGAAATAAATGGATAAATAATGATCTAGGTAGTCAATCTATATCTATAGGTAGGCTGCAGGTAAACACTGCTAAGAGACAAAGCTACTGGAAAACATATTTCAAAAGCTGGGTGGTGAGACGGCGCCAACATCCGCCAACGGGAAAAATTCTTGTGTGATTTTATAGCTCCATTGATTTTAGCTGACGATGTTTTCAATGATTATCTGGTAACTAGCTGAGAACGGTTAAGTAAACAATGACATGGAAGTATGCTGTACTTATTGCTTGAATTCAGTAGTATCAGGAGGCACTAATAGGAAAGCCTGTTGGCGAGATCAGTGGCTTGGTTAGCCTGGGTAAGTCATTCTTCGCTCTTGATGGTTGGCACATTATCGTGCCTGTATAGGATCGGCTAAAGCATAGCTTTACCAATTATGACTGAAAGCTATACGCCAGAATTTTCCGTTGCAATATCCTTGGATAGAGGGGCGGTACGCTGCGAATTTAGTAATTATAAACTTGAGCCCTGCTAGAGGTGATAGGGCCTGGAGCGGGATTGAAAATGATTATTAAGTTGGATAGAATTAAATGATGATTCACTAAACTAATGATAGTAAGTATGCATAAGGAATTGCCCAATGTCGATGCATGAGTTTGAAGATCTTGTTGAAATGTCGATCAACTGTCTTGACCAGGCTGGTGAGCACAGCAGCCTTGATTTGCGCGCATTATTCTGGAATCTCTATCAATTTCAGGAAGCTTGGGACACTGGTTTTACTCACTTAAGGGTGATTGATACCTTGCTTAAGCATAAGTTTGTGTATCAATTTGAAATTTCTCACCATCCTGAATATTCAGATCATAAAGCGTTTTTTGATAGCATCCAAGATTTTACATTCGTGAGTCTATATCCGGAAGGTAAACGGGATAGTCAGAAAAATCCTACCGCAGGATATATCAAACCTCCCTATTTATTTTGTGATGCAGGCTCACTGCTCTGGCAGCGGTTTGTCGACTTAGGTGTGCTTATCGGTAACGATGCATTGCCGCCAGCAAAGATCAATATTGTAGATATGGTAAAAGAAGTGATGATTGCCGCCGCAGCTCAAAATGACCGTGAATTGGTCAGTATCTGGTACACAGCGTTGGGCGTGCATCTCTGGTCAACATCCTCAGAAGAAGAGCAAGAAGACGTTAAGAAAAATCCATCACTTGAGGTGATTAGAGCTATTGCACAAGAAAAGAAGGCGTTAGAGATCGACCCCGGCTACGGCTTCTTCGCACAACCGACACCTGACTTGATAGAAGAAGACCCCTTCTTGACCGGCTGGTTTCAAATAAGTGAATAGTGAATGGTTTTTAGCATTTGAACGGAGTATGGCATTGATTCTTTTCAATACTTTACCATGATGCCTTTGACATCGGAATGAGTTTTTCCTTAATGCCTTTACTGATGTTGGTGTTTGGTTATAGAGCTTTTAAAAAAGCCTATGGCGGCCTAGTGGAGGTTTATGATGAGGGTGATACCCTGATTTTCTACAAAAAGGCAAGCACGAACGTGTAAGGCTGGAAGATATTGCCAGCATTAGTTACGTGCACTTGAACAACCCAGAACGAGTTACTATACATGTAACGCATTCGGGGCCGCTAGGCAAAGAGCTGTTTTTTTGCCCTCGAAACAGATGGTTTCCATTTAAGAAAAGCTCGTTTGTTGTAGAGCATATTAAGCGGGTTGACCAGGCGCGATCAAAGCTCAGTCATCCTAAGATTAGTGGGGTATGATGGGCAAAGAAAGAGCTAAACTTTCTCTAACGCTGATTTGGGCGTTTACCAATACTTAAGGAATGAATGTTGTGGCAGACTATACAGACAAGGATCTGCAGTCCTGCGTAGATGCCGGTATTTTAACTGGCCAACAGTATTGGGACGTAAAAGCACATGTGCGCCGCCGCAATGAGTCTGTCACCATACGGCGAGAAGTTGAGTATTTTCGGTTAATTTCCGGCTTTAATGACGTTTTTGTAGTGGTGGGCTGCGCTCTGGTACTAGCCGCCATTGGTAGTCTGTTTAGCCATGTTACGAGTATAAATGCGAGTTTGGGTGTCGCTATCGGGGGCTGGGTTCTTGCGGAGTATTTTGTTCGCCAGCGACGTATGGCTTTACCCGCTTTTGCCCTGGCAATTACATTTTGTGGCGCTTGTTTGGTATTCCTCATCCAATCGTTGGGCGTGGAAAAACTGGCCTTAGTGAGTTTACTTGCCGCTGCTATTCAAGCACTTTTTTGGTGGCGTTTTCGTGTGCCTGTCACGATAGCTGTATCAGTGGGTTGCATTGTATTTACTGTGCAATTACTCATAGCAGGCCAGGTACACGGTGTTCTAGTTACTATTCCATTTTTACAATTGACGTTGGGATTTGCTGTTTTTGCCTTTGCCATGTGGTGGGATCTTAATGACCTGGAGCGTCAGGGCTATCGCGCTGATGTCGCTTTTTGGCTACATATTTTGGCTGCTCCCTTAATAGTTTCAGGGGTATTCTCTTTTGTGCTTATGTACGGCTACGACTCTCTTGCGTTCAGGCATGCGGTAGGTGTGACATTGATCTATGCAGTTCTCGCTCTAATTTCATTATGGGTCGACAGACGCGCTTTGATGTTGTCAGCGATGAGCGTGCTTGTATTCACTTATAATAAGGTGTTAAACGAGTTCGGCGTGATAAGTCTAGGTTTTGCAATTGCTGGATTGGTAGTGGGTGTTGGCTTACTGGTGCTTTCGGTATACTGGTCGCGTTGTCGCATAGCAGCTTTGAAGTTATTACCCGCGCGCCTACATAGGTGGGTGGGCGCCCAAAAAAGCTGACGGGGGTGCTACGCTTAATCAGGTAGTACCGTTAAAGCCATTTGCTGGTTGCGAATTGAATCATTTCAACATCGTTATTTGCCTTGTTGTTAAACGATCTATTGGGTGGGCTTGATTGACCGGGTTCGCTCCCGCACTTTTGGCGCCCCCAACAAAATTGACCGCCCCCCAACAAGTTGCTAGCTTACGCCCACTCTCAGGTGCTGGCGGTGTAAAAAGCCGCTAGTGAAACGGGAAGTTGGTGATTTACGTGATTCCAACGCTGCCCCCGCAACGGTGATCGAGATAACAACGGCTATGACGCCACTGTGCTTATGCACGGGAAGGTGGTCGTTCGGAAAGAATGGTTCTTTGCTAGAGACATCTTTCGCTCGTCAGCCCGGAGACCGGCCCGAGAGTAACGGTTCACACCTGAACCGATACATGCCGAGGCGCGGTGGGTGCTCTCAGGGCGATTACGGTGGCACAACGCAATCATGCAGTGCGACCGTGATTTCCTTGTTTTGTCCTGCGCTCGGTCAATAAAACGACGTTGTGCGGGTGAGCACGACGAGCAAGGGATCCTCCATGAACCACCGTTTCCACACCACCGCCAAACGGGCGGCGTTTAGTATGGCTGCTTTACCGCTAGCCTTTCACATCCAGACCGAGGCCCAATACGCCGAAGCGACGACCGAATTAGCCACGCTTGATCCTGTCGTAGTGACCGCTGTGTTAGCGCCGCGCACTGCCAACGATAGCCTTTCATCGGTTAGCGTGCTGGACGAAGCCACTTTTCGCCGCCAAGACCCCACCAGCTTGAGCGATCTTCTGCGCGGCCAGCCGGGTGTTGATATCACCAGCAACGGCAGCTTTGGTAAAAACAGCAGCGTTTACCTGCGTGGTACGCCCAGCGATGCCTCCGTGCTGATGATCGACGGTATTCGCCTGCGATCTGCCACGGCGGGCGGCGCCGCATTTCAGTATCTAGACCCACGCATGTTTGATCGCGCGGAAATCGTACGCGGCCCACGCGGTAGCCTTTACGGTGCGGATGCGGTCGGTGGTGTCATTCAGCTGTTTACCCCTGATGGCGACGAAGAGGGCCCGCGCCCCAGAATCTCAGTGGGCGGTGGTTCCTTTAATACCCAGCGGTTAAGCGCAGGCGTTTCTGGCCGTGAGGGGGGCACACGCTACAGCTTTGCCGCTAGCCATTTCAATACCGATGGCCAGCCCGTTCGTCGCGGCGGTGACGACAAAGGCTACGACAATACGTCGGCGCTGGCCCGCGTTGCACATACCTTTGAGAGTGGCGCTGAAGTCGGCATGCTGGCGCTGCGCGCGCGCGGTAACAACGAATATGACGGTGGAGAGAATGACTTCGTCCAGCAGGTGACTGGCATCTACGGCGAGGGGCCGGTAACCGATACCTGGCAGAGTCGCCTGACCCTTAGCGAAGCCCGCGACGAGCTGGACACGCTAGATAACTTTGGTGACTCGATCATTGATACCCGCACCCAAACAGCCCGCTGGCAGAACAACCTTCAGTTTGGCGCCCATGAATTGATCGCTGGCGCTGAAATCAGCGAAGACCGCGTTTCAAGCACCAACGATTTTGATGTCACCAGCCGCGATAACACCGCTGTGTTTACCCAGGGGCTGCTCGACTTCTCACCGTTTGCCATTCAAGCCAGCCTGCGTTACGACGACAACGAAGCCTATGGCGATGAAGTCACCGGCAGCTTGGCGCTAGGCTACGAGCTGGATAACGATCACACACTGCGTGCCAGTGTAGGCACTGCGTTCAAAGCGCCGAGCTTCAATGACCTCTATTGGCCGGAGTCGGGTAACCCCGATCTCAATCCGGAAACCTCTGAAACTGTGGAAGTGGGTGTTCGCGGCCAATACAGCCAGTGGTTCTGGGATTTGGCCGCCTTTCAAAACGATTACGATGATCTGATTGCCTGGGCACCAACGTCGAGTGGTTTATGGGCACCGCAAAACGTTAACCGTGCGCGTATACGGGGTGCCGAGCTAGCCAGCGGGGTCGAGGTCAACGATTGGACACTCCAGGCTGCCTTTACCTATCTGGATCCGGAAGATCGAGATACCGGAAATCGATTAGCTCGCCGTGCCAGTCAAAGTGTGCGCCTGGATGCAGACCGCGAGCTTGGCGATTGGTCGTTTGGGGGCTCGTTAGTCGCGCAGGGTTACCGCTACGATAACGTTGTCAATACCCAGCGTTTAGGTGGCTATGGGTTGGTTAACCTGCGTGCGGGATGGCGCTTTGCGCCACTCTGGAGCGCTCGTGTTACGCTAGAAAATGCCTTTGATAAAGAGTATTCGACGTCACGTGACTATATTAATGCTGGTCGAGCAGGGTTCTTGAGTGTTCACTTTGGCCAATAGAGCAAGGGGTGTTGCGCGTGGGGCCTTGGGCCTCGCGCTGTTGCTAATGTCGGCAGCGTCGTTGGGTCACGATCACTCGCGCTGCGTTGTGGATGATCGTGACCGTGAAGTGTGTCTTCATAACGCTGCCCAGCGCATCGCCACGCTCTCGCCCGGCGCCACTGAACTGACCTATGCGGCGGGCGCAGGGGATCAAGTGGTCGCCGTCGTCTCTTTTAGCGATTACCCGCCGGAAGCCCAACAAGTGGTCTCGGTGGGCAGCCATACCCGAATTGATCTAGAAACGCTGGTGAGGTTGGCGCCGGATTTAGTCATTGGTTGGTTGACCGGCAACCCCGCCGAACAGCTTGACACCCTTGAAGCCCTGGGCATGCCTGTGTTCTATATCGAACCCCGCGATGTAGCAGGCGTGGCCAGTGCCATTGAGCGCTTGGCGCGATTGGCAGGCACTGAGGTGGTCGGGCAGACGGTGGCCGATAATTTCCGCGACACCATGGCCGCGCTTGCGTCGCGCTACCGAGATCGCGACCCGGTAACCACGTTCTACCAAGTGTGGGATGAGCCGCTAATGAGCATTAACGACCAGCACCTGATCGGTCAGGTGATCGAGATTTGCGGTGGTCAAAATGTGTTTGGCGGGCTGTCGCGGCGGGTGCCGCGTATCGATGATGAGGCCGTGTTAGCCGCGAATCCAGAAGCGATTGTTGCCGGGGGTATGGGTGAAGAGAATCGCCACTGGTTGACCCACTGGGAGCAGTACTCCAACCTGACGGCGGTGGCCGAAGATAATCTCTTTTTTGTGCCGCCTTCGCTGATTCAACGGCCCACGCCGCGGCTGATGGAGGGCACTCAGATCCTCTGTGAGAAGCTCGATATTGCGCGCCAAAAACGTAGGCGCAGTTAATGCTAGCGCGCCTGGGTCTGCCGCTTAGCCTGCTATTACTAGCGGCGTTGGCGTCGCTGATTATCGCCCTTGGGGTTGGCAGTGCGCAGATTTCTCCGGCGCAAATTTGGGACGTTGCACTTGGTCATATAGGGCAGGGTGGAGATGACGCTCTGGCGCGCACCATGGTGATGGAGTTGCGCCTACCTAGGGCACTCTCGGCGTTTGCTGTCGGCGGTTTGTTGGCGGTCGCGGGCGCCTTGATGCAGGTACTACTGCGCAATCCTCTCGCTGACCCTTATGTGCTGGGGCTTTCCGGCGGTGCCTCGATTGGCGCGCTGGCGGCCATGCTGGGTGGTCTCGGCGGGCTGGCGATTTCAGGTTCGGCCTTTGGCGGTGCGCTTTTTTCTACTTTTTTAGTGTTTGGCTTGGCCCACGGCAGCGGAAGTTGGACGCCTTCGCGATTACTGCTTACCGGCGTAGTGGTCGCGGCGGGGTGGGGCGCGGTGATTACGCTAATGCTGGCGTTGAGCCCCACCGAACGCTTGCCGGGCATGCTCTACTGGCTGATGGGCGATCTCTCCTACGCGCGAACACCTTGGCCGCCGCTTCTACTATTATTGGCTACCTGCGTGGTACTGATTCCGCTGGGGCGTAGCCTGAATGTGCTGGCCCGTGGCCCGCAGCAAGCCGCCGCGCTGGGCGTAGCGGTTAGGCCGCTGGAGTGGGGTATTTACGTTGCCGCCAGCCTGCTCACCGCTGCGGCCGTGACCACCGCAGGCAGCATTGGTTTTGTCGGCTTGGTAGTACCACATATGCTGCGCCTGCTGTTAGGCAACGACCAGCGGTTGATACTGCCCGCCTGTGCGCTGTCGGGCGGTACGCTGTTAGTGCTGGCCGATACGCTAGCGCGCACCATGATTGCCCCGGAACAACTCCCCGTTGGAGTCATTACCGCGCTACTGGGCGTGCCCACCTTCCTGTTTCTGCTCTACAGGAGCCGCTGATGAGCGTACTCACTACCCACGATCTCATCATCGATGTGCCCGAACGCGCAGGAGGTACGCCGTTAAACCTAGTCATTGAACCTGGGCAGGTTTGGGGAGTGTTAGGCCCCAACGGAGCGGGTAAAACCACGCTGCTGCATACCTTGGCAGGGCTGCATGCCCCACGTTCAGGCAGCGTTCAACTCAACGACACAACGCTCGATCAGCTGCGTCGCCGCCACATCGCCCAGCGTTTAGGGGTGGTATTTCAAGATCGCCAGGATGGATTTCCGGCGACCGTGCTGGAAACGGCACTGATTGGTCGCCATCCCTACCTATCCCCATGGCAGATGGAGGGCGCCGATGACTACGCCCGCGCCGAAGCTGCTCTGGAACGCCTGGATTTGGCGCACCTGCGCGACCGCTTGGTTAGCACGCTTTCTGGCGGTGAGCGCCAGCGGGTGGCAATAGCTACTGTACTGACCCAGGCGCCCAACCTATGGTTGGCCGACGAGCCCACCAACCATCTTGATCTTCACCACCAGAGCGCTGTAATGGCGCTGATGGCGGAGCAGGCTGCCAAGGGACAAGCCGTGGTGATGTGTCTACACGACTTAAATCTGGCGGCCCGCTGGTGCGACCATATTTTACTGATCTATCCCAATGGCGAGGCGTGCTGGGGCCCGCGAGATAGCATGCTGGTGCCCAGTGCGTTGGAAAGCCTCTACCGCCAGCGACTGGCGGTGGTAGAAGTGGATGGTGCACCGGTGTTTGTGCCGATAAAAGAATGAAACCTACTGCTCCAGCTCATCCCGCCAGGAGTGGCGCGGTGCAAAGCCGACCAAGCGCCGCGCTTTTTCGTTGCTGTAAAAGGTCTCAAATTCGCCCATTTCGCGCTTGATCGGCACCCCGGCGTAGAAGCGTTCGATGACTTCGGTGTTGGTCAGGCCCACCGAGAGATCGTCATTGGCGACGTTGAACACCTGGTAGCCCAGGCCGTCTGTCTTCAGGCAGCAATCGACCATCTGGCCAAGATCGCGGGCGTCGATGTAGGCGAAGATATTGCGCCGACGCAGGGCCGGGTTGTCCATGTAGGCTGGAAAGTTCTGACGGTATTCGTGGGGTTCGATAACGTTGTTAATACGTAGGCCGTAGATGTCGATACCCGAGCGTGCCTGAAAAGAGCGCGCCGTTACCTCGTTGACCACCTTGCTCATGGCGTAGCTGTCTTGTGGAACGGTGGGGTGTTCTTCATCGATGGGGAGGTAGTCAGGCTTCTTTTCGCCATCGGCGAAACAGACCCCGTAAGTGGTCTCGCTGGAGGCAAAGATAACCTTGGGAATGCCCAGTTTGGTGGCGGCATCCAGCACGTTATAAGTGCTCAACGTATTGATACGGTAGGTCTCGTTGTCTGGTCGGTGCAGGATGGCTGGAATGGCCGCGAAGTGGACAATGGCATCGTAACGCGGCACGCCAGTGCCTGGCTCCAGTTCGTCGAACCCAGCGTAAGCCTGGCAAGCATTGAATACTTGGCCTGCATCGGTCAGGTCGGTTTTCAGGGTAGTGATGCCGGGCACGTCGGACGTCACCCAATCCAGATTGGTGACGCGATGACCTTGATCGCGAAGATAAGCGGTCGCATGACGACCAGCTTTGCCACTGCCGCCGGTGAATAAAATTCGCATAGAGATATCCCACCAATTAATAGAATGAATCACTCCACCTTAGCAAAGAAAGGTTGGTTCCGTTGGGTTCTAAGAATGGTTTCAGCCAGATGCTCGGCCAACGCCAATTCCAAGCGAGCTTGGCAAGTAGCCTCAAATCAATATGATGTAGTTGAAGAGACAACATTTTATGTTCTTCGAAATAGCCTTAATCAGCCCTATTAACTAGGAGGCATCACTATGCCTATCGTGACTATCCAGCAGTCGCCGCGTTCAGTCGAAATGAAGCGTGAACTGACCCATAAAATCACCGAAGCGTTTGTGCAAGCTTATGAAGTTTCACCTGATGCGGTGCAAATTTTCTTTGCTGAAACCAGCCATGAGAATTGGGCAAAAGGGGGCGAGCTAGCGATTGATTGGAAAAAGCCGTAGGGGGCTGTCACTTCTTCAGGTTGCTGCGGTGACAACTGGTTTGGTCGGTGCTAACTGGCGTCGCTGTGGATACTCTCTGGGCGTATTTCTCATTAACAGTGGATAAAAGCTTCTCCTAAAATAATGTTTGTGTTCTACACTAAACTTGATTTGGTGCTTTGTTGATCTGTTCTATCAACATCTGACCCTAACAGCCTGACCCTAATCGCCTAACCCTAATAACAATGCATCTACAAAATCGGGAGGTCGTTATGATCCATCATGTTTGGGGGCTTCTCCATCATCCTGAAAAAGAGTGGCATTTGATCCGTGGTGAGCATGAATCTATCAGCCATCTCTATGCCCACCATGTCCTGTTACTCGCTGCTATTCCTGTCGTCTGTGCGCTGATAGGCACTACCCAGGTCGGCTGGACGTATGGTGGCTCTGAAACCTATAAAGTCTCACTTCCCAACGGTATTGCATTAGGCGTGGCTTTTTATGCGTTGATGCTAATGGCTGTGGGGGTTGTGGGCAATATGATCCATTGGTTGGCCCGTCGTATAGAAAACCGCCCCAGCCGCCGTGATTGCCTTATTTTTGCGGGTTACATTGCGACACCGATGTTCCTGTGTGGCGTTTTTGCCCTCTATCCGGCTTTTTGGTTCTGTATGCTGGGTATGGTGATCGGGCTGCTCTACAGCGCCTATCTACTCTATAAGGGAACCCCCAGCTTTTTAGGCATCAGCCATGAGCGTGGGTTTATCCTGTCAACAACGACGCTGGGTATCGGGGTTTTAGTGCTGGAAGCACTGCTCGTAGTGATTGTACTGCTGTGGAGCATGGGCACGGATCACAGCGTGGTGTGGCATCTTTTCCGTTAAAGGCTTTTCCTAGGGTGCTTGAAGCAGTCGCTTGCTAAATCGCACTACGAAAACGCATGACCTGCTTGCCATCAACAGGGTCATCAATCACATGGGTATACACCCCAAAGGTTTGTTGTAGCCTGCTGGTGGTGAGGACGTCTTCTGGGGGGCCGCTGTCGATCAGGTGGCCGCGATCCATCACGCCGATGCGGTCACACTCCATGGCTTGGTTAAGATCGTGAAGCGAGATAATCACCGTAATCGGCAACTGCCTAACCAGCTCAAGAATCGACAGTTGATGGCGGATATCCAGATGATTGGTGGGTTCATCCAGAAGCAGGATTTTTGGCTGCTGGGCCAACGCCCGGGCAATATGCACCCGTTGGCGCTCGCCGCCAGAGAGTGTGTGCCAAAGCCGGTCGGAAATATGCGCCATATCCACATCGAATAGCGCTTTAGCGACAATGGCGTCATCTTCGCTTGACCAAGGGCGTAAGGCGGTAAGGAAGGGCGTACGTCCCAGTGACACCACCTGGCCCACGGTAATGCGGTCGGTGGTGTCCGCCTGTTGCTCAACCAGGGCAATAGACTGGGCAATCGCCCGCTGCTTGAGAGTATGTAAGGGCTGGCTATCCATCAGCACACGGCCCGCTTTGGGTTTGTTCAACCCCGCCAACAGGCGCAGCAGGGAGGTCTTGCCCGAGCCGTTCGGCCCCACCAGGCCAAAGGTTTGGCCTGGCTCGACGGTGAGATTAACGTCAACAAGCAGTGGCGTGCCATGCACCGCCCAAGTGAGCTGTTCAGCCGATAAACGCATTAAGACCTCTTGCCACGAATAAGGATAAGCGCAAAGGCGGGCGCGCCGATCAGCGAGGTAATTACCCCGATCGGTAGCACTTGGCCGGGGATCAAAGTGCGCGACAGAATATCGGAGCCAATCAAAAAAACCGCGCCCGCAAGCGCTGTGGCGGGCACCAAACGCGTGTGTTGACTGCCTACGATAAAGCGCATCGCATGGGGAATCACCAAGCCCACAAAGCCAATCGCCCCCACAATAGACACCATCACTGCGGTCACCAGGGCCATGGCGATAATCAGCATGCCGCGTACCGGGCGCACCGCAATCCCCATGGAGGCGGCGCTGTCGGCACCGAAGGTAAAGGCATCCAGTGAACGCCGGTGCCATAGGCAAACCAGTAGCCCGAACAGTGCGGCAGGCACCGCCAAGGTCACATCGGCCCAGCGCACCCCGGAGAGATTGCCCATCAGCCAAAACATAATGCCCCGTGCCTGCTCGGCGCTTGCCGACTTGGTGATGATAAAAGCTGTCAGCGCATTGAACAGCTGCGAACCGGCAATGCCTGCCAGAATAATCGCCCCTGCAGCCTGAACGCCGCGCCCGCCGCCTACACCGCTATTGGCCGCATGGGCGAGCATCACTACGATGCCAAAGGCGAGGAGGGCGCCCACAAAAGCGCCCAGGGAAAGCGAAAGCGCTCCCGCGCCTAATCCGGCCACTGCTACGGCGACCGCGCCGGTAGAAGCCCCAGCAGATATGCCCATTAAGTAGGGGTCGGCCAAAGGGTTGCGAAGCAGCGCCTGAAGTACGACCCCCGCTAGCGCCAGGCTGGTGCCGCAGCAGGCGGCCACAACGGCACGACTAAGCCGGTAGTTCCAGATAATCCCTGCATCGATCCGGTCAACCGCGTAATCCGCACCCAGTAGCTGATTGGCGAGTACTTTGAGAATGGTATCAACGGGAATCGGCGTTTCGCCAATGGCGGTACCCGCGATCAGCGCCACCACGAGCACCAGCGGCGTGATCCATAGCCAACGCAGCCCAAAGCCCGACGTTGATAGCCGCGTTAACGCTATGTTCATTGGTCAAATGCCATCGTCGATAGCGCCTCGGCCAGTGTTTCAAGGCCATAAATAGTGCGCATAGTCGCGCTCATGGCATGGGCATCCATCTCCACAATGCGGTTGTTTTTAACCGCGCTCATTTCGCTAGTGACCGGGTCACTGCGCAGAAACTCACGCTTGGCTTCGATGTTGTCGGCAGGAAAGCGGCGGCGATCCATGTGGGCGATAACAAGTACATCGGGATCAGCTCTTGCGATGCTCTCCCAGCCCACCGTGGGCCACTCCTCATCGGACTCAATCACATTGTGAATGCCGAGTTTGTCCATCATATAGCCCGGCGCGCCCAACTGGCCTGCAACAAAGGGACTAACCCCTAGGTCTGTCGATGAAAACCAGAATGCCGCCGACAGGTCTTCCGGTAGATCAAGGCTGCTCGCCAGCTCAATAGCGCGCGCCTCGCGGTCGATAAGATCGGCTACAAGGGCCTCGCCAGCGTCTTGCACATCATAAATCTGGGCAAGCTCGGTAATGCCTTTATAGATTGAATCCGTTGAAAAGGCCGCCGTGCGGGTGCCATCGCCACCGGTAGAGTTATCCTTGGTGTCGCAGTCGGCGGGCATAATATAGGTGTTAATACCCAACTCATGAAACTGTTCACGGGTGGCGACGCTGCCGGTGGGGCCAACGTGCCACTCGTACTGCACGGCCACCAGGTCAGGCCGCTTATTGACCACGGCTTCAAAGCTTGGGTCGTCGTTGGCGATCCGCTCGATCGGTGTATTGGCTTCAGCAAACTGGGGTAGAACCGGATTGAACCACACTGAAGTGCCGTTCACTCTGTCAGCGAGCCCTAGTGAGTAAAGTATCTCTGTGGCTGATTGGCCCACCGTCACCGTTTGCTCCGGAGGCGACGCCACGCTGATCTCTACGCCGCAGTTGGTGAGCGTAAGCGGGTAGTCGGTGGAGGCGTAAGCCGCCTGGGTAAGGCCAACAGCGCTCGCGGCGATGGCCGTGGTCAATCTCAACATCATGTACACTCCCGTGCATGATGAGCTCAGCATTCGGACAGCAAATACTGACCGAGCCACTTTGCTCGATGTTAGTTATATGTCGGCAGTTCTCCTGACTGACGGGTCATGGCTAGCTCGCCTTCCCAGACAATGTGTCCAGTGGCATTTAAGAGCATCGCTCGCCGCCTACAGTTGCGGGGGCAGTTCCGTTTCGCGGCAAGCCGCGGCGGATTCTCTATTAAGTTCCGTGGGGAACACCGACATCGGCCATTCTAGGTGGCAGGTGAATAGCGAACAACAGAAAGCCTAAGGATCTTATGAGACCCCCCGCAATAAATGTAATGTTATAACATTGTATTTTTAGTGCGTGTAAAAATCCAGCAGCATTCTTAGCGTGAACTGACAAACGGCCTCGCAAAGTTAACGGCTTGCAACAGATTGGCCTCTCCGCCATGCCTTCCTCTATACTAAACACCTTTTATATTTCCACTTCTTTATGAATGGTTTTATTATCACTTGGCTAGTTACCATGAATCATATTCAAGTGCCACATTCCCTGGATCAGTTGGCTAATAGTGGTCGGTTAGTGGGCTTGGCAAGATCACGCGGTGGTTAGAGTTAGGCACAGGGCCACTAAATAAGGCCCGAAACATCGAAGATTTAGTCGCGATTCATTACTCACCAGGACTGGGAAAGAGTCCTTCGCTAATAAAGTGTTCGGTTTGGCTTCGGTATCGACTTGGATCACCTTCTACTACGTTCCCTTGCGCATTTTCAACAATGGGGGTGCTGAAGTCCTCGCTGCGATCAACGCCGCAATCACCGCATCTTGCACGCCACCATACTAGCGCTTCGCCTTGTCCAGAAAAGCCCACAATGAAGTAATGTCGATATTTTGGTTCAGGGTACTTCTGGTACCACTCATCAACGCGGTCGCTGAAGTCTTCTGGAAGCGGCAGGTCAATTTGATAAAAGGTTTGGGTTCTGTATGAAAACCAGCGGGCTTGTACCGAATCGGGAGCCGCCTTTGGCGAAGCCAATACCACTATTGCCCCTCCAGGTGGATTATGGCCAAAGCCGCCCCTGAGAATGCCTCCTGGAGCCCCCCAGCTATTGTCAAAGGTGAGCATTTCTACCCTGACAGGCCATCCTATGGGGCCTCCAGCGACTGAAATGCCAAAATTATATTTACTGGGTTCGCCGGAACACGCTGTGGTTAGGGTTAGGCACAGGGCTACTAGCAAGGCTCGAAGCATCGAAGATTTAGCTGCCATTAATCACCAGGTCTGGGAAAGAGTCCTTCGCTAATAAATTGTTCGGTTTGGCTCCGGTATCGACTAGGATCGCCTTCCACTACGTTCCCTTGCACATTTTCAACGATAGGGGTGCTGAAGTCCTCACTGCGATCAAAGCCACAGTCCATGCATCTTGCCCTCCACCAAACAAGTGCTTCACCTTGTCCGGAAAAGCCCGCAATGAAGTAATGCCCATATTTAGGTTCGGGGTACTTCTGGTACCACTCATCAACACGGTCGCTTAAGTCTTCTGGAAGCGACAGGTCAATTTGATAAAAGGTTTGGGTTCTGTATGAAAACCAGCGGGCTTGTACAGAGTCGGGAATCGCTTTTGGCGAAGGTAATACCACTAGTGCCCCTCCCGGAGGATTATGGTCAAAGCCCCCCTGAGATTGCCTGCGGGAGCACTCCAACTGTTGTCAAAGGTTAACGTTTCTACTCTAACCGGCCATCCCATGGGTCCGCCTGCCACTGAAATAACAAAATTATGTTTACGTGGTTCGCCGGAGCACGCAGTGGCTAAGGGTAGGCAAAGGGCTACTAGCAAGGCTCGAAACATCGAAGATTTAGCCGTCATTCATTACTCACCAGGCCTGGGAAAGAGCCCTTCGTTAATAAATTGTTCGGTTTGGCTTCGGTATTGGCTCGCGTCACCTCCCACTACGTTCGCTTGCGCTTTTTCAACGATGGGGGTGCTGAAATCCTCACTGCGATCTTGATCGCATTGCAAGCAGAATGCTTCCCACCATACAAGTGCTTCACCTTTCCCTGAAAAACCTACAATAAGCGTGTGTAGATAGTGAGGTTGTGGAAATTCCTCATACCACTCTTCAACACGATCACTAAAATCTTCTGGAAGCGAAAGATCAATTTGGTGAAAAGTTTTGGTTCTGTAAGAATACCAGCGGGCTTGTACCGAGTTGGGAGCTGGCTTTGGCGATAATATTACCATTGCTCCCCCAGGTGGGCTGTGGTCGAACCCTCCTCTAAGGATGCCTCCCGGAGCACTCCAGTTATTGTCAAATGTAAGTTCTTCAACTCTGACTGGCCAACCTGTGGGGCCGCCTGCCACTGAAATGCCAAAATCATATTCACGAGATTCGCCGGAACACGCGGTGGTCATGGTTAGGCACAGAACCATTAATAAGGCTCGAAATGTCGAAGGTTTAGTCACCATGACTCACCTGACCCCTTGGCTGTGCTGCACGCTGGGAATTGCTTAGAAAAAAGCGCCGTATCCGATTCGGCTCTGGCCTATGGGCAATAGACTCAAAACTGGTAATAGGCCCAACGCGGTAAGAAGTATGAATATAATCATAAAGATAATCACGTGCATTCATTAAGTCGCCACCAGTGGTCTGCCACTGATCAAGGGCATCTTGCAACGGGGCGGGTATGGGATAATCATCCATAGAGTCTAAAGGCACGCCCGCATTAACTGCGTAATCGTACATTTTATGCAAAGCGTAGTAAGACAGCTCCTTGCGGGTAGGGCGGCGCTCCACGGCGATAACATCGCTTCCTTCTACTCGTGGCTGAATATTTCGTGAGTCTGCGGCGTTAAGTTCCGTAATCTTCTGCTGGGCAGACTGAATTGTTCGAGGGTTAAGACCATGCCCCTGATACCGCCTTACCTCAAACCGTTCATAGTTATGAAAGTCCACTTCAGGGTTCTCATAACCCCCACCCACATCGGAATGAACCCCCGGCAAGGCTTCTTCTATAAAGTTGCCGGGCATGCCGTTACTCCCGCTTATCTTTGACAGCGGAAAGTTTGTGCGGATTTCATGAAAGGCGGTTAGGTGAACAACCTGCTCGGCGCTATGGGCTCCTATATTCAAGTTGAAATCAAAGTTCTGATCATTACCAGGAAAGTAAAAACTGCCCACCGTATCAAACAAGCCGACAAACCCGACGCTAGCGTTAACGCCTTGAGGAAAAGCAGCCACCTCCCTGTGCTCTATTCTCGGTTGCGGCCACCATTTAAGCTCAGGTACCACTATGCTCTCCGGCCAAGCATTGACCAGATTGACGAAGTGCCTAGCCAGTGCAGCACCGCGGCTGAATCCAAATACATCAACTATAACTGTATCGTAGGTCTCACTTAATAGTATTCTGCGCAATCTATTTAATACAGATTCAATACGAGCATGCCCACCCGTGGCCCCCAAACCTAATGCCAGCCCCCAACTATCTTCCGGCGCAACAAAGCCGTCATCGGTCTCTTCACCATCAACTGTGCCGGGGCCCTCAACATATATCCTTTGCTCGGTTCCTCCAGAGCCTAAGTCACGGTAAAAGTCGTACAATCGAGCCACATTGGTAATATCACGATTCGTAAGCCGTTGGTCGTTCTGCATATGGTTGCCCGTGCCGTCGAAGAACACCCCTAGCCGTAGGGTTCTGGGTGATTTTTCCTCATCATTTGTCGCTTGGGCCTGCGACGAGTCACCCGTCCCAGCCTGTCCTTCCTGCCCATTGTGCAGTGCGCTTGTACCCGGCTGTCGGGTAGTACGGAGAAGCACCGCTTGGTTGAGTTGAGTATTATAGTTGGCTGATTGGTGAGCGTTAGCACTGCTGGAATTAGCGTGCAATGCCGTCGCAACACCAACTCCAGCCCCTTGCAGAGAGCGAGAGGGCGTCGCTATCTGATCATCGCCGATGATCACGCTGCCACTGCCTATAGTGACGCCACCACAATCGACTGAACCGCCGGTGAGGGCGGCGGGCCTGCCGTTAATAAGTACGGTGGTTGAGCCACTGGCGATAGAGCGCGGGTGAGGAGGATGGTTCGGCTTGGCGTGGGGTTCCAGAGGGTCACCCACCCGTCCTACGGGTTTGCTGTCAACAAAAACATCCGGCGAGCCAGCGGTGACTGGTGAGGGCGGAAAGTTCTCGTGATCCGTGCCCATATCACCCACGACTACAATTTTCTTACTCACTCCCTGTCTCCCTTCTTTCCTTTAAGAGTGCATATCATCTTTACTAACGGTTAATTAGCATTAGCTTAATGGAGCGCGGCGCAATATGAAAGTGTACAGGCAAGTATAATGAGCCTTTAAACCAGTACGGCTCATGGCAGCGGAACAGATTGGCCTCCCCGCCATGCCTTCCTCTATACTGAACGCCTTTTCTGTTCCCACTTCTTTATGAATGGTTTTATTATCACTTGGGCAGTTAGCATGAATCATATTCAAGTCCCTTGCTCCCCTGATCAGTTGGCCAATATTGATCGGTTAGCGGGCTTGGCCAGCACGGGAGGTGCCGGTGAGTGAGTTTCCCTTTGCGGCGGTGGTTGGCCAAGAAGCGCTGAAAACCGCGCTGCTCCTTAACGCCATTAATCCGCGCATCGGCGGGGTGCTGATAAGCGGGCCAAGAGGCAGCGCTAAATCCACCTTAGCTCGGGCGCTGGCCGCCATTCTGCCCAGCGATGGAGAAGGGCAGCGTGCCCCTTTTGTTACTCTGCCTCTGGGCGCCAGCGAAGACAGGTTGGTGGGCAGTCTGGATCTGCAAAAGGTATTGGCCGATGGCGAAGCCACTTTTCATGCCGGGCTGCTGGCTAAAGCCCACGGCGGAGTGCTGTATGTAGATGAAGTCAATCTGCTGCCGGATACCCTGGTTGATTTGCTGCTGGACGTCGCCGCCAGCGGCACCAATATCGTTGAGCGCGACGGCATTAGCCACTCGCATCCGGCGCGCTTTAGCCTGATCGGCACCATGAACCCGGATGAAGGTGAACTGCGCCCTCAACTGCTTGACCGCTTCGGCCTCTGCCTTGAGCAGGCGGGCGCCATAAGCATTGACGAGCGCATTGCCATTGTGCAGCAACGGGAAGCCTTTGACCGCGACCCCGCTGGCACCCTCGAACGGGTTGAGCATGAACAAATTGCCCTGACCGAGCGTATTGCCAACGCGCAGCGCTTGCTCAAGGAGATCACCACCGGCCCCTGGGTATACCGCACCATTGCCACCCGCAGTGAAGCCGCCGGTGTTGAAGGCTTGCGCGCCGACGTTACCTGGCACCGCGCCGCCCAGGCCCATGCCGCCTGGCGGGGCGTGGGGAGCGTTGAACAGCAGGATATCGATACCGTTGAGCCCTGGGTGCTGGCGCATCGGCGTACCCAGCCGCCAGAGCAGAGCCCGCCGTCATCGCCGCCTAATCAAACGCCTCCGAAAGGCGAGGGCGGTTTACCGTCAGCTAATAACGCGCCCAGCGGCGGTTCGTCTCATCAGCACGGTGAACAGGGCCAGTGGGGCGCTATGCCTCCCATGGCTCAAGCGTCGATTAGCCAGCCAGCGGTGAACTTGCCCGATAGCGAAGATCTTTTTCAGCGGGCAAAGCACACCGATACCGCCGCTAGCGCGGGCAAAGGCGGTGCATTGGGCCAGGGGCGCTCCCAGCTGGCGACTTCACGGCTGGACGGGTTTGCGACCATTATCGCCAATCGCGGTCAGTGGCCCTGGCGGCAGTTAAAAATGCGCAAGGCCCGGGCGGGGCAGGCGACGGCGCATCTGGTGCTGCTGGATACCTCCGGCTCGACCCTGGGCCAGCGCCTGTTAGGTCAGGCGAAAGGGCTGGTTGAGTCGCTGGTGACTCAAGCCTACGCTGCGCGGGAGCAGGTAGCGGTGCTGGGGTTTGGTAATGGCGGAGTGGTACCGATACTCTCCCGCCGTCGTGCGCCCAAAAACGCTCGGGGGACTCTCGACAGTGCCAAAGGCGGCGGCGGAACACCCCTGCGGGAAGCGATAATCGAAGCCAAGCGGCTGATTCGTCAGTGGCAGCGCCGCGAGCCCGGCCTGCAGGTGCGCACCTACCTGATTACCGATGGCCGCACCCGCGAATCCGTTGACGACCTCGCCCCGCTGGGCGAGTGTGTGTTAATCGATACCGAACAGTCCAAGGTCAAACGCGGCCAGGGGGCGCGCATTGCCCAGCAGTTGGGCGCGCGCTACTGGCCGGCTGATTTTGGAAAGCCTTCTTTTATAAAGCCATTTTTGAACCCTATTTGACCGACTAACCGGGGAAGCCCCATGAGCGACGCTAGCCATCTAAACCGTATGCAGCGCAAGAAAGAGGTGGTCGATGAGCGGATCAGCCGCGCCACCGAAGAGCGCGGCGTATTGATTCTGCTCAAAGGCAACGGCAAGGGCAAAAGCAGCTCCGCCTTTGGCACCATGGCGCGCTCGTTGGGGCACGGCCAGCAGTGTGCGGTGATTCAGTTTATTAAAGGCCGTCGCGAAACCGGCGAGTACCTGTTCTTCCGCGATCATCCCAAACTGGATTGGCACATTATGGGCCACGGCTTTACCTGGGAAACCCAAGACCGGGAGCGGGATATCGAAGCCGCCCAGGCCGCCTGGCTAGTCGCCAAAGGGTTGCTGGAGAACCCCGCTTATCACCTGATCGTGTTGGATGAGATGAGCTATATGTTCAAGTACGGCTATCTCGACCCCGAACCTGTGGTAGAAGCGCTGAAGCGCCGCCCAGCCCATCAAAATGTGATTATTACCGGGCGCACCATGGCCACGCCGCTGCAGGAGATCGCCGATACTATCAGCGTTGTCCAGGATGAACGCCACGCGTTTCGCGGCGGCGTCAAAGCGCAGCTGGGGATCGAATACTGATGAACACACCAACCACGACTTGCCCCGCGCTTTTCCTGTCCGCCACCGCCTCGGGGCAGGGCAAAACCACCGTTACGGCGGGGCTGGCGCGGCTGCTGCGTAATCAGGGTAAGGTGGTGCGGGTATTTAAAACCGGCCCAGATTATCTAGACCCGCAAATACTCGCCCAGGCCTCCGGCCAGCCGGTGGATCAGCTGGATCTATGGATGGCCGGCGAAGCCTACTGCCGCCAGCGCTTTTATGAAGCCGCCTGTGAAGCGGACTTGATTTTAGTGGAAGGCGCCATGGGGCTGTTCGACGGTGAACCCTCCAGTGCCGATTTGGCGGCGCTGTTTGGCATTCCCCTGGCTATCGTCATGGATGTGAAAGGCATGGCTCAAACCGCCGCGGCGCTGGTTTCGGGGCTGGCCAGCTTTCGTGACGATATCCATATCGCCGGGCTGATTGCCAACGCCTGCGGCTCGGCGCGCCATCGTGAACTGATCGAAGACGCGCTGCCGCCATCGATTCCTTTACTGGCCGCCGTGCCCCGCGACCCCGCGCTGTCGCTTCCCGAGCGCCACCTGGGGTTGGTGCAGGCGGCAGAGATTCGTGAGGATCTGGAAACACGCTTTGAGGCGGGCGCCAAATCGCTGGAAGCGGCAGGGCTGCTGGAAGCGCTCTCAGCATTGCCACCGGTGACCTTTAGCGCGCCTCAACAGCAGCTCGCCGCCGTTCAGCCAGTGCTTAAAGGCCACACCATTGGCGTGGCCCGCGACGCCGCCTTTAGCTTTATCTATCAGGCCAATTTAGATCTGCTGGAGCAGATGGGCGCCACGCTGCGCTTCTTCTCGCCGCTAACGGATAGCCAACTGCCCGAGTGCGACGCCCTGTGGCTGCCGGGTGGCTACCCGGAGCTACACGCCCAAACCCTTGCCGACAATAGCGCCATGCGAACGGCCATTCAGGCGTTCTTTAACGCCGATAAACCTATCCTGGCCGAGTGCGGCGGCCTGCTGTACTGCCTGGAAAGCTTAACTGGCTACGATGATGTCACTCATACCCTGCTGGGCCTGCTGCCAGGGCAGGGTGCCATGCGCGGTCGCCGCGGTTGCCAGGGGATGCAAACCGCCGAGCTGCCGGAAGGGCCGGTGCGCGGCCATGCTCACCACCGCTCCATGGCGGAAGGCACGCCGGAACCGATTGCCCACGGCCGTCGCCAGCGTCACCCTGCACCGGGGGAGGCGATTTACCGACATAAGCGCCTAACGGCCACCTATTTACACCTATTTTTCCCCAACAACCCTGACGCCGTGGCGCGCTTGTTTTTATCAGCTCCGTTTTTATCAAGCCCTACGCCCGCCGAGCAGCAATTCGAGAGTGAGGAGTTCATCCATGCAACTCAATAAGATTCCAGCCACGGTCGTGACCGGTTTTCTGGGCAGCGGTAAAACCACGCTGCTAGCCAATATTCTGCGCCAGGTGACCGGCAAGCGGATCGCCGTGATCGTGAATGAGTTCGGCGAGCAGGATATCGACTCCAGCCTGCTGCGTAGCTGCGCGCTGGGTTGCGAGCCGGGCAGCGAAGGCGAACAGCTAGACGGTGAAGATGGCAGCATCTATGAGCTGGCCAACGGCTGTATCTGCTGCACGGTGGAGGAGGAGTTTCTGCCAGTGATGAAAAAGCTGGTCGCCCGTCGTAACGATATCGACCATATCCTCATCGAAACCAGCGGCCTGGCGCTGCCCAAGCCGCTGGTGCAGGCATTTAACTGGCCCGACGTGCGCCAGCACTGCACCGTGGATGCGATTATTACCGTGATCGATGGCCCCGCCGTGGCCGCCGGCCGCTATGCCAGCGATGTGGATAAAGTCGAAGCCCAGCGCCGAGCCGACGAAAGCCTTGACCACGACCCCAGCCTGCGCGAACTGCTCGACGATCAGCTTAGTGCGGCGGATCTGGTGCTGGTCAGCAAGGCGGATTTACTCAGCCCGGAAGAGCGCGCGCGTGTGGAAGCGGTGATTCAGGCGCGGGTAAGTGCCTCGGTGAAAACGCTGTTTATCGATCAAACCTTGACCGGCGATGCCGCCCAGCTCGAAGCGCTGATGGGCATTGGCGCGGCCAGCGAAGAGAACATTGATAGCATCACCAATCACCACGATAAGCACCACGCCGAAGGCGCTCACCACGACCACGCCCACGACAACTTTGATTCCTGCGTAATCACCCTGGGCGAAGTGGATGGTGATGCCTTGGCCAGCAAGCTGCAGCAGCTGCTGATAGAACACGAGATCTATCGTGCCAAGGGCTTTGCGGCGATCCCCGGCAAGCCGATGCGCCGGGTCATTCAGGCGGTGGGTGAGCGCCTGGAAGGTTACTTCGACCGGCTGTGGGCCCAGGACGAAACCCGCCAAACCCAGCTGGTGATTATTGGTAAAGACCTGGATATCCCGGCGCTGCGTGAAGCGCTGGCTGATATAGAGGTTCAAACGGCTTCTCAAACGGCTACCTAATGCACTTATTCGCCGCTAAGCCGGGGGGCTTTGTCGATGATGAAGGCATCATCGATCTACAGCAGAGCCCCGCCGAGGTCGTGATCATGTCCGCCGCCGACAGCAATCTTTCGGCGTTGGCTCAGGCGGTTGATCGCCTGGGTGAGGCGTACCACTCGGTACGGCTGGCCAACTGGATGAATCTGGTTAAGCCCGCCGCCTACGATCTTTACGAAGATCGGGTGCTGGAAAAAGCCCAGCTGGTGATTGTCTCGCTGCTGGGCGGCAAGGCCTACTGGCCCTATGGCCATGAGCGCCTGCTCGCCTGGGCAGCGGCCAAACCCGGGCGCCAACTGATTCTGGTGCCGGGCTGCGACGCCCCGGATGATGCCCTGCTGGAAGACTCCACCATTGCCTTTGATGGCGCCTACCGGGTGTGGCGCTATCTACGCGAGGGCGGTACTGATAACGCCGAGCAGCTGCTGCGCTTTGTCGCCAGCCAATATATGGCCAGTGAGAGCATAAATAGTCAGTTCGGCGACTGGCAGGAGCCCAAGGTCATTCCGCCAGCGGTGATTTATGCGCCGCAAGAGCAGCAGGCGTCAAGCCTCAGCGAGTGGCGTGATCGGCAGGTGCCAGGTCGTCCAGTGTGCCTGTTGCTGTTTTATCGCAGCCACCTGCAGGGGGCCAATACCGCCGTGCCTGACGGTATGATCGCAGCGCTTAAAGATCAGGGGCTGGAGCCGTTGGCGGTGGCGGTGGCGTCCTTAAAAGAGGTGCCCTGCATTGATTTTATTAATCATCTGATTGAGCAGACCGGCGCCATGCTGGTGATTAATACCACCAGCTTTGCGGTCAATCGTAATGCCGATGGCTTGGATGCCCTGGGCGATACGCTTTTAGACAGCCTGTTTGTCGGGCGGCCTGTGGTGCTCCAGGCGATCCTTGCCAGCAGCACCACAGAAGATTGGCAGGGCATGGCCGCCGGGCTGCATAGCCGCGATGTGGCCATGCAGGTGGTGCTGCCGGAAATGGATGGGCGCATTATCACCCGGGCGGTGGGATTTAAAGCCGAAGCCCACTACAACCAGCGCTGCCAATTGGCGGTCACCCACCACGTGGTGCTCCCGGAACGGGCCGCCTTTGTGGCCGAGCTTGCGCGGCGCATCTGTTCCCTGCGGCTTACCCCCAATAGCCAAAAGCGCATCGCGCTGATCATGGCCAATTATCCCAATCGCGATGGCCGGATCGGCAACGGGGTAGGGCTGGATACGCCTGCCTCTACGCTGCAAATTTTAAACGCACTAAAAGAGGCCGGTTATCCCCTCAGCGAGCTGCCGGAAAATGGCGATGAGTTAATTCGCCTGCTCCAAGGCGCGGTAACCAACGACCACGCCAGCCTTGATCAGCGCGCCTGCTGGCAGAGCATCAGCGTTGACGACTACCTGGCCTGGTTTAACACTCTGCCCGCTGAACTGCAGAACATTGTGTGGACACGCTGGGGCGCCCCTCAGGATGACCCCAAATGCCGTCAAGGGCGGCTAATGATCGCGGGAATCCGCTTAGGCGACACCTTTGTGGGAATCCAGCCTGAACGTGATTTTATCGACGATCCCACCCAGTCCTACCACGATATGCAGTTAGCGCCGCCCCATAGCTACTTGGCGTTTTACTTTTGGCTGCGGGAGCACTATCAGGTCGATGCGGTTATCCATGTGGGCAAGCACGGCAACTTAGAGTGGCTGCCGGGTAAAAGTACTGCGCTAAGCGCCGACTGCTGGCCGGATATCGCCCTGGGGCCGCTGCCGCACTTTTATCCGTTTATCGTTAATGACCCCGGCGAGGGTGCCCAGGCGAAGCGGCGCAGTCAGGCGGTGATTATCGACCATCTGATGCCGCCTCTGGCGCGAGCTGAACTCTACGGCGCCATGGCCGAGCTTGAAGCGCTTACCGACGAGTACTACCAAGCGCTGGATATGGATCCCCGCCGGGAAGCGCTGATCCGCGGGCAGATTTTGGCCCACCTGCGGGACACCGGGATTGACCAGGAACTCGCTCACGCCAGCGATGACGCTGAACTTCTCAACGAGCTGGATACCTTTCTTTGCGATATCAAAGAGTCCCAGATTCGCCATGGCCTGCACGTGCTCGGTACGCTGCCGCCGGAAGAGAAGCGGGCGGGCACCCTGGTGGCGCTACTGCGGCTGCCCAGGGGCGAAGCAGTGGCCCAGCGCGGCCTGCTGCACAATTTAGCCTGCGACCTGGGGCTGGCTGATCAACATGATGGCAAGTCTTTTGACCCGCTGGCCGCTGCCAATGAGCCCTGGCAGGGGCCTAAGCCCGCCATCTTGATCGAACAACTCGACACCCCCTGGCGCACCGGCGCGGATACCCGTGAGCGGCTGGAAATGCTCGCCGAACGCTGGGTAAGCGACTACGTATTAGCCCCATTAACCCCAGGCTGCCTGGATGAGCTGGCCCTGGATTACCCCGATACGGCGGAGCAGTTGCGCTACGCCCGCGAGCACTTATGGGTCGCCATGCAGCGCGGTGTTAAGATGGAGCTTCAGTCGCTGCTGGATGGCCTTGAGGGCATTTTTGTACCCGCCGGGCCCAGCGGCGCACCCAGCCGGGGGCGGTTGGATACGCTGCCCACTGGGCGCAATTTTTTCAGCGTCGATAACCGCTCGATTCCATCGCCCGCCGCCTGGACACTGGGCGAAAAATCCGCCCAGGCGTTTGTCGAACGCTACCTGCAGGATAACGGCGACTACCCACGGCGGTTGGGCCTATCGATTTGGGGCACCGCCACCATGCGCACCGGCGGTGATGATATCGCTCAGGCCTTTGCGCTGATGGGCGTGCGCCCTAAATGGTCGTTAGGCTCCCAGCGGGTAACGGACTTCGAGGTCATTCCCTCGATGCTGCTCAATCGCCCACGGGTGGACGTCACGCTGCGGGTCTCCGGGTTTTTCCGCGATGCGTTTCCCAATGTGATTCGCCTGTTCGACGCCGCTGTGCAGGCGGTGGCTGCCTATGAGGAACCGGGCAACAGCAATACCATCCGCGAGGCGGTGTTAGCCCGCCAGCAAACGCTGGAAGCCCAGGGGCTAAGCCCGGAAATGGCCGCCCAGGAAGCGAGCTACCGTATCTTTGGCAGCAAGCCCGGCGAGTATGGCGCGGGCCTCAACCGGCTGATTGAAAACCGTTCCTGGGACAGCGCCGACGACTTAGCCGAAGCCTATCTCGATGCCGGAGCCTATGCCTACGGGCAGTTTAAAGAGTCGGGTACCGCCGCACGGGGTGCCTTTGAACAGCAGCTCCAAGGCCTGGATGCGGTGATGCAAAACCAGGATAACCGCGAGCACGATATTCTCGACTCCAACAGCTACTACGCCTTTCAGGGCGGGATGGCCAACGCCAGCCGAGCGCTAAGCGGTCAGGCGCCGGTGATCTACCACGCCGACCACGCCAATCCCACCGCGCCCAAGATTCGCACCTTGAAGGAAGAGCTGGCCCGGGTGATCCGCTCGCGGGTGTTAAACCCCAAGTGGATCAACGCCATGCGCGAACACGGCTATAAGGGCGCTTTTGAAATGGCCGCCACGGTGGACTACCTGTTTGCCTACGACGCCACCACCGACCTGGTAGCCGATTACCAGTACGCCCAGGTCAGCGAAGCCCTGGTGCTCGACCCGGCCAATCAGCAGTTCCTTCGCGAGCACAACCCGGCCGCGCTAGAAGAGATGGCCGAACGGCTGCTTGAAGCCGCCCAGCGGGGCATGTGGCAAGCCCCTGGCGAACACGGCGATGCGCTAAAAGACCTGCTGCTCGAAATGGATGAAGCCAAAGAGACCGGCGGTTATGTTGCCCAGCCCGCGCATTAAAGGCTGGTGCCCCGGCGCATGGCGACCCATGGCCACCGGCGATGGCCTGTTGGTGCGGGTGAGACCGCCCATGGGAGAGCTATCGCAGGCTCAACTGCTGGCGCTATGCGAAGCTGCCGAGACCTTCGGCAGTGGTTTGATCGAACTCACCAGCCGCGCTAATTTCCAGCTACGCGGCGTGAGCGACACCAGTTGGCCGCCGTTAATGGACTTTCTGGTTGAGCATCAGCTGGTCAGCGCCGACCCGGAAGCAGAACGCCAGCCGCAGCTGATGCTGGCCCCGCACTGGCAAGCAGGGGATGACTCGCCTACCATTGCCAACCTGTTGCAAACGCGGGGCAGCGAATTAGCCGTTATGCCTGGCAAGGTAGGTATCGCTATCGATGCGGGAAAAGCACCAGTGCTCAGCGACAGCGCTGCCGACTTCCGCGTTGAACGCTCGCTAGAAGGCGGCCTGCTGGTGCGTTGCGATGGCTATGCGCTAGGCACGGCAGTTAGCGATGCGGAAGCCGCCGTCGAGCAGTTAATACGGCTAACCCACTGGTTTGTGGAAAGCGGCGGCTGGGACACCGGACGTATGCGTCGCCATACAGCGCCATTGCCGGAGTGGGCACCTGCTGATACGGCCCCAGCAGCCTCCGGCGCCAAGCTGGCGCTGGGCAGCCATCCCGCGGGCCAGGTGGTGGGTCTACCTTTTGGGCGCGCCACCGCCTCAACCCTGCGTGAACTGCTGCGTGAGCTGGTAGCGCCCACCAGCGTCACCGCCGTTCAGGTCACGCCCTGGCGGCGCTTGCTGGTTAAACAGAAACGAGTGCAGGGCGATACTGCGCCAGCGGTGGATGGCTTAATCCGGCATAATAGCGACCCGCGGCTATCAGTAGATGCCTGCCCCGGCGCGCCTTATTGCGAGCAGGCGAGTGTCGCCACTCAGCCGCTCGCGGAGCGGTTAAGCGGCCTGAAGAACAGCAGCGTCCATATATCCGGCTGCGCCAAAGGCTGTGCCCGCCAACAGCCTGCGGCATTATGCCTAGTCGGTCGCGATGGGCGCTTTGACGTGATTATCAATGGCCGCGCCGATAGCGCTCCGAAGGCCACTGGCCTGAGTGAATCTGAAGTCATAAGTTATTTGGAGAATTTGGGTGCCCTATAAGTACGAAACAAGCGGCCCGGCGATTTACCGGCAGTCATTTGCCATTATCCGCAGCGAGGCCGAGCTTGCCAGCTTTTCAGCGGAGGAAGAGACGGTCGCAGTGCGTATGATTCACGCCGCCGGGCTGGTTGAGCTGGCCGCGCATATTCACTTTCAAAATGACGTGGTCAATAAAGCCCGTGCCGCGCTAGAGCAGGGCGCCCCGATTCTTTGCGATGCACGAATGGTCTCGGAAGGCATTACCCGCAAACGGCTGCCAGCGGATAACCAAGTCATCTGCACCCTTAACGATGAGCGCACCCCCACGCTCGCCCAGGAAATGGCCAATACCCGCTCGGCGGCGGCGCTGGAACTGTGGCGCCCACACCTCGAAGGCGCCGTGGTCGCGATTGGCAACGCGCCCACCGCGCTTTTCCATCTGCTCAATATGCTCGAAGACCCGGCTTGCCCACGCCCCGCAGCGATTATCGGCTGCCCGGTAGGCTTTGTGGGCGCAGCGGAATCCAAGGAAGCGCTGCTGGCTAACACGGAACTCCCCAGCTGTATCGTGCGCGGCCGCCTGGGTGGCAGTGCAGTGACGGTAGCGGCCATTAACGCCATGGCGGATCGTATCGAATGACCCAAGGGACGATTTATGGGGTTGGCTTAGGGCCAGGCTGCCAGGACTTAATGAGCGTGCGCGCCGACCGCTTGATTCGCGGCGCCAGCCACGTGGCCTATTTTCGTAAGAAGGGGCGCTGCGGCCATGCCCGCACCATCGTGGAGGGCTTGATTGCACCAGATGCAACCGAGTTACCCATGGAATACCCGGTCACCACGGAAATCCCTTTCGACGACCCCCGCTACAATGAACTGTTGTCAGCCTTTTACGAGCGCAGCGTGGCCCAACTGGTCGAGATGGCCGAGGCCGGTTGCGATGTGGTGGTGCTGTGCGAAGGCGACCCGTTTTTCTACGGCTCCTTTATGCACCTCTACACGCGGCTACTGAACCGGGTGCCGGTCTCGGTGGTGCCGGGTATCACCGGCATGTCGGCGGCGTGGACGGCCACCGGCCAGCCGATTACCTGGGGCGATGACATCATGACCGTGCTGATGGCCACGCTACCGGAAGAAGCGTTGGCGGAGCGTATCGCCCACACCGACGCGCTGGTAGTGATGAAGATTGGCCGCAACCTGGCCAAACTGCGCCGGGCGCTGGTACACGCTGGCCGTGAAGAGCAAGCTTGGCTAATCGAGTACGCCGCCATGACCCAGCAGCGCGTATTGCCACTTAGCGATGTGGGCGAGAGCGTGCCGTACTTCTCGATTGTGCTGATCCACGGCAACGGGCGGCGCCCATGAGCGGCTGGCTGAAAATCGTCGGCCTGGGGCCGGGCTCAGAAGCGATGATTACCCCGGAAGTCACGGCCGCGCTGCAGGATGCCACCGATGTGGTGGGCTACGTGCCCTACGTCAATCGGGTCGCGCCTAGAGCTGGGTTAATTCGCCACGGTTCGGATAATCGCGAAGAGATTCGCCGGGCAGAACACGCGCTACAGTTGGCGCTTGAAGGCCACAGAGTAGTAGTGGTGTCTTCTGGCGACCCCGGCGTCTTTGCCATGGCGGCGGCGGTGTTTGAAGCTTTGGAAGCCGGTGATGCCCAGTGGCGCTCGCTGGATATCCAGGTGCTGCCGGGCATCTCCGCCATGCTGGCCGCCAGCGCAAGCGTCGGTGCACCGCTAGGGCATGACTTCTGCTGCATCAATTTATCCGACAACCTCAAGCCCTGGGCGCTGATTGAAAAACGCCTGCGCCTAGCCGCCGAGGCCGACTTCGCCATGGCATTTTACAATCCCCGCTCCAAAGCGCGCCCAGAGGGCTTTGCGCGCACCTTGGAGGTACTACGGGAAGCCTGTGGGCCGGATCGGCTGATCATCTTCGCCCGCGCGGTTTCCACCCCGGAGGAGTCGATTCGCGTCACTACGCTAGGCGAGGCAACGCCGGAAATGGCCGATATGCGCACGCTGGTAATCGTGGGTTCCCAGCAGACGCGGTTAATCGAGCGGGATGGCGCGCCGCTGGTGTATACGCCGCGTTCTGCTGATTAAGCGTCGTGATGATTAATAGTAGCCGCCAAGCCAGCTCATCACGTCTTCGATACTATGAGCTTCAAGGCGCGATGGTTGCTGAGGTCGCTCGATCATCACCACGGGCAGGCCGAGCCCACGGGCAGCAATGAGTTTGGAAGCTGCGCCTTCGCCGCCGGAATTTTTACATACGATGCGCTCAATACACTGGGTTTCCAGCAGGGCCAGCTCACCCTCCAGGGTAAACGGGCCTCTATCGATCACGGCGGTATAATCAGCAAGCGAAGGCGGGCGGGTAGGCTGATCAACCAGGCGAAGAACGTAATGGTGCTGGGGCTGGGCGGCAAAGGCAGCCAGGTGCATGCGGCCAATGGCAAGCAGCACCCGCTGGGGCGGATAAGCCAAGGCGCTAACCGCCTCATCGATACTTGCCACGCTCTGCCACTGATCGCCATCGACAGGTCGCCAGGCCGGCCGGGTTAGGGCAATGGTTTTAACCCCGCACTGGGCTGCAGCGGTAACGACGTTAGCGCTCATCTGCGCAGCAAAAGGGTGGGTGGCATCGACAATATGGGTAATGCGCTCCTGGGCTAAAAAAGCCACAAGCCCACTCACGCCGCCAAAACCGCCAATGCGGGTCGGCAGTGGCTGAGGTTTTGGCGAGTTCACCCGCCCGGCGTAGCTGAAAATAGCGGGAAGGCCACGCTGCGCGATAGCGTCGGCCAGGGCGCTGGCTTCAGAGGTTCCCCCAAGAATTAGGATTTTGATCATGGCAGAGGTTAACAACGCTCCCTGGTTGACGCTATTAGGCTGGGGAGAGAGTGGCATAGCGGGGCTAAACCCGGCAAGCCGTGAGGCGCTGGAAAATGCCCAGGTGGTATTTGGTGCGCGCCGCCACTTACGCCTGCTGCCACCGCTAAGCGCTGACCTGCATGAATGGCCGGTACCCTTTGCCGACGGCATTCCCATGCTGCTAGATCAGCGCGGCCGCCGGGTCGTTATGCTGGTTTCCGGCGACCCCTTCTGGTTTGGGGCGGGCACTTCAATATCACGCCACCTGACAGCAGACGAGTGGCTGGCGCTGCCATCGCCCTCCACCTTTAGCCTGGCGGCTTCCCGCTTGGGCTGGCCACTGGAGCGCTGCACCTGCCTGGGCCTGCATGCCAAACCGCTAACGCGCATTCGTCCCTATCTGCATTCCGGTAGGCGTTTATTGGTGCTGGTGAGAGACGGCGAGGCAGTGGCCGAGTTAGCAGCGCTGGTGAACAGCTTCGGTTTTGGCGACTCCCAGCTAACGCTGCTGGAATCCCTAGGCGGTGCCAACGAGAGCATTCGCCACTGTCGTATTGATGCCGCCTTACCCAATGATATTGCCCACCCGGTCGCGGTAGCGCTGGACGTCGCAGGCGCTGGCCCCGCCTTGCCGCTTACCCCCGGCCTGCCGGATAGCTTTTTTGAGCATGACGGCCAAATTACCAAGCAGGCCGTTCGGGCGATCACGCTATCCGCGTTAGCCCCCATGCCCGGTGAGCGGCTATGGGATATCGGCACCGGGTCTGGCTCCATCGCCATTGAGTGGCTGCTCGCCCATGGGGATAATCAGGCCATCGGCTTTGAGCGCCACCCTGAACGGGCAGCCAGGGCGCGAGCCAACGCAGCGAACCTGGGCGTTGACTGGCTGGAGGTCAAAGAGGGCAACGCGGTTGAAATGCTCAACGAAGTACCGCTACCGGATGCGGTGTTTATCGGCGGCGGGTTATCGCAAGCGCTGTTAGACGCGCTATGGCAGCGCCTACCCAAAGGCGTGCGCATCGTCGCCAATGCGGTCACCCTGGAATCCGAAGCGCTGCTGGCCTACTGGCATCAGCAGGCAGGCGGCGAGCTGCTGCGCCTTGAACTGGCTAACGCCGCCCCCATCGGCACTCGTCGGGGCTGGAAAGCCAGCTACCCGATTGTTCAGTGGCGGGGCGTTAGATGAAGGGGCAGAAGCTAAAAGTAGCGGGGTTTGGCTTTCGCAGTGAAGCGCCGTCGGCGTCTCTTGCTCAAGCGCTGGATCAACTGATCGAGCAGTATGGCGCCATCGACCAACTGGCGGCGGCACACTCCATGCTGCCGTTGGTTAAGCAACTGGGCCGACTGCGCAGCCTTGAAGTTATCGCCGTGGCGGATGCCGAGCTTTCTTCTATTGCAACGCTCACCCAATCGGCACACAGCATGCGGGAGCGTGGTACGGGCAGCGTGGCCGAAGCCGTGGCGCTACTGGCGGCAGGCCCAGGGGCAACGCTGCTTGGCCCACGGCTAATATCAGCGGATCGCCAAGCCACCGCCGCGCTGGCAGAAGGCGCTGACTAAAGGAATGACGCAATGACAGTACACTTTATCGGCGCAGGCCCCGGCGCGCCGGATCTGCTTACCCTACGCGGGCGCGATTTAATCGCCGCCTGCCCGGTGTGCCTCTATGCAGGCTCACTAGTGCCGGAGCAGATTCTGGAACACTGCCCGCCAGGGGCCAGGGTAATTAACACTGCGCCGCTCTCGCTAGACGAGATACTTAACGAAATTCAAACCGCCCACACGCAAGGCTTGGACGTCGCCAGACTGCACTCCGGGGATCTCTCGGTATGGTCAGCCATGGGAGAGCAGCTGCGCCGCCTGCGCGAGCTGGATATCCCCTATAGCATCACCCCCGGCGTGCCATCCTTTGCCGCCGCGGCGGCGACCCTAGGTCAGGAGCTAACGCTACCCGGCGTGGCCCAGTCGGTGGTGCTTACCCGCACGCCGGGGCGGGCCAGCGCCATGCCCAGCGACGAGACCCTGGCCAACTTCGCCCGCACCGGGGCAACGCTGGCGATTCATCTCTCCATCCACAATCTCGCCCAGGTAGTGGCAAGCCTAACGCCTTACTACGGCGAGCAGTGCCCGGTAGCGATTGTATGGAGGGCAAGCTGGCCCGATGAGCGGGTAGTGCGTGGGCGGCTCGCCAGCATAGAAGGGCTGATCGATGACACTATGCAACGCACCGCGCTGATCCTGGTGGGGCCAGTGTTAGAAAGCGAAGACTTCGATGAGAGCAGCCTCTACGCGGTGGGCTACGACCGCCGCTTTCGCCCCCAGTCGGCGGACTCGCCCTTTGCCACACCCACTGATAAGAGCGAATCATGATCACGCTGTCGCTGATTGGTATCGGCACCGGCAACCTTGATCACGTGACCCTGGCAGCAGTGCGCGCCCTAAACAGCGCCGACGTTATCCTGCTGCCCCGCAAAGGCGACGCCAAATCAGACCTGCTCGACCTGCGTCGCTTACTCTGCGAACGGCTGTTAGACGCACCGGTGACCACCAACATCGTCGAGTTCGATCTGCCTAGTCGTGATGATGGCCGGGATGGCCGCAATGATTACCTGGGCGCAGTAGACGACTGGCACGCTGCGATTGCCAGCGTATGGGCACAGCTAATCGATCAACACCTGCCCAACGGCGGGCGGGTCGGTATGCTGGTGTGGGGCGACCCCTCGCTTTTTGATAGCAGCCTGCGCATTACCCAGCGGCTAAGCGCAGCGGGTAGGGCAGTTAAGGTAGAAGTCGTGCCAGGCATCACCAGCCTGCAGGTACTCACCGCCGAACATAAAATCCCCCTTAATGCCCTCGCCGAGCCGGTACAAATCACCACCGGCCGCCGCCTACGCGAACGCGGCTGGCCAAGCGACGCCGCCACCGTAGCGGTCATGCTCGACAGCGGCGGCGCCTTCACCACGCTACCGCCTGAAGATACTTACATTTGGTGGGGCGCCTACCTGGGCATGGAGAAACAGTGCCTAATCAAAGGCTGGCTAGATGAGGTCAGCGACGAGATCATCCAACGCCGCGCCGAACTGCGCGGACAGCACGGCTGGATAATGGATATTTATTTGCTCGCCAAACCAGAAAAATAAACCCAGGTATGAATATGGAAGGTTTTTCCATAAAATAGCGCTACCTACTCCTAGCCAGCAGAAAAGGAAAAACCATGAGTTTTTACGTCTACCTATCCGGCGAGATCCACACCGACTGGCGCGAAGAAATTCAGCGCGGCGCTGACGCAGCGGGCCTGGATATTGTATTTACCGCTCCCGTCACCGACCACGACGCCAGTGACGCCGCAGGCGACCACCTTGGCGAGCAGAGCAGCCAGTTCTGGCGCGACCACCAATCCTCCAAGGTCAACGCCATCCGCACCCGCACCATGATCGAACAAGCTGATCTGGTCGTCGTACGCTTCGGCGACAAATACAAACAGTGGAACGCCGCCTTCGACGCAGGCTACTGCGCCGCCCTCGCCACGCCCTACATCACCCTGCACAGCGAAGATATTACCCACCCGCTCAAAGAAGTTGATGCTGGGGCACAAGCCTGGTGCACAACTACTGATCAAGTGGTTGAAACGCTGCGTTACGTTCTCAAAGCCTAAGCACGCAGCGCCTCCCACAACTACCTTAGCCGCTGCACTGGTGTTGTGGGAGGGCGCTTCAGCGCGCGATGATGTTGCCTCGAAAACACTAAACCATCTATACCTTGATAGTACGTACAATATAACTACAATGTAATTTATGAGTCATCTTACCTTTGACTGGGATCCACATAAGGATGCCGCTAATCGCCAAAAGCATGGCGTCTCTTTCCAATAGGCAAAAACTGCCTTCACGGACGAGTTCGGCCGACTTATATCGGATCCTGATCATTCTGACGAGGAGGATAGATTCATTCTCCTTGGAACGAGCATCCACTCTCGTTTACTGGTGGTATGCCACTGCGTTAGAGACGGCGAAACAATTCGAATTATCTCTGCGCGTAAGGCGGATAAACGCGAGCGAAAAACATACGAAGGGTATAGGCATGCGTGACCATTACGATTTCTCAGAGTCAGTCAAAAACCCATACGCCAAAAAGCTTAAAAAGCAGGTCACGATCCGCCTGGATGAAGATACCATCGCGTATTTCAAGAACTTGGCGGAAGAAAAAGATCTTCCCTATCAGAGCTTGATTAATCTCTATCTGCGCGACTGCGCGCAGTCACATAAAGACCTCAAGCTTGAGTGGCAATAAACGGTGCACCACTACCGATCAGTTGGTTGAAATACTCCGTTACGTTCTCAAAGCCTAAGCCCCAGTGCCTCCCACAGCCCCGCCACTGCACTAGTGTTGTGGGAGGGAGCTTTAGCTCGCGAAAACTCAGCCACATAATCAATCTCGCCATCTCGTAGCGCGGCATAACGCTTGGCGAAGAACGAGCCAAAAGGCGCTCGCGAAGGCAGCGCCAGCTGCCCAAACCTCCTTCAGCTCAATTTTTCTGCAAAGTCTCGTGACCTAAACCTATTTTATGAATAGAGTGTGATCAGATCTGCAAAAGCGAGTGAGTACGTGAATTTTGGATATATTGCCAAATTACTGTTAATTTTATTATATGTTATAGGGTTAGAGCCATTTCAGCTCGCGAGAAAATGTTGAATAATGCAGCGCGTTTATTCAATATCAAAACGCATATTTTAATCACTGTTAGCTCTAGTAAAAAACTATCTATCCCGCAAATTTAAACTGAAAAACTGTGTGGTACTAATGGATCAATTAGAAAAATTGTTAGAGTACGGTGTGTTAGGATTCTATGATAGAGTTGAAGTTACGGAAATTTTCGCTCATCTTCCTGATAAAACTATTTGTAATATTTTTACTATAATTGTTGCTGAAAATAGACTTGATGAAAAAATAGCAAGCCCAAAGCTCATAAATAATAAACGATTAGTTGTTAGTAAGTTAAAAGGCTGGAGCTTTGGTATTTTGAGTTATACGAAAAATATCAATGATATTTTACTCAATATAAAGGAGCTTAAGGAGGAAGGAAGCTGGTCTGCATCAGGTAACATGCAGACATTAGAAGATCAGTTTCAATATCAACCACCGAAGTTTGTACCGCCAGATTCCTTTGAAGAAGTTCCTCTTAATAAAGTGCTTAAAAATAACTTTTGGAATGGTTCTCATGTTGTAGAGTTGCAAAACTCTACTAAGAACAAAGTCATTCCTTTTTTAGAGTCACCAGAACTACTTCAAGAACTGTCCGAAAAGATTCAGCAGTACATTCCCATTGCTTTAGCTAGTCTTTCCGATCGGCTTGGTAATTTTTTAATACAAATTCCTGTGACTGTAATTCAAGCTCAATTTCAGCATTCAAAGAGCGAAAATGATTTGAGACTAAAAATCGCATTTCATCCAAAGGCTAAGAATCGTAAGTTAAGAGTTAACTGTGAAATGGAGTACGATAAAATTATTAATGGGTATGGTTCTTACGAAATCAAAGGTACAGATCTTGTTATACCCATGGATAGTGATTATGGGCCACACAAAGGAGTTGTTTGGGATGATGAGCATAATTTAATATTAGCAGCAACTCGACCAAGTTCTTTTGTCTCAACATTCTCAGTTGAAATTGGAATTATTGAAAATGAACCCCGAGTTTTTAAGATAAAAAATAAGGATATTGAAGAAGATATACGTATAAGTGTTCGACACACTCAAAGAAATGATGTCGGAGATAAAAGTTCTAATCATGATGGGTGGGTGCAGAAAAGATTATATAGAGATGAAAAAATACGACTCACTAAACAAAAAAAGTTTATCCAATATAAACCTAAAGCAGGTGATGTGGAAAGTGAGCATCAAAAAGCTATATCTGACATTAAGTCATTAATTGTTCAGTATGGTGAAAAAGGGGCTTGGCTTTGGGATCCATACCTAAACGCAAATGATATCTTGAAAACTCTTTTTTATTGCCCTTACTTTGGTTCAGATCTAAGAGCATTAACAAATTTAAGTGCATTTAATGATAAGTGTGAACCAAAAGAAAAGGCTAAAGGAAAAAATGCACTGCTTGTTGAACAGAAAAAAATATTCCAAAATTTAGATTCTAACTTGTACGGAATAAAATTTGAGTTTAGAGCGCGAATTGGAAGTTCAGGTTGGAATTTTCATGATAGATTTTTAATATTTCCTGATACTCGAGAAGGTGTGCTTGCATGGTCATTAGGTACATCTGTGAACAGCCTTGGGAAACAACATCATATACTTCAGAAGATTGATGATGGCCAGCTTATAGCTGACTCATTTATAGAGTTGTGGGAACAATTAGACCATCAAGATAATTTAATATGGAAGCACCAATGAGCTATTATGAAGATAATATAAGGAAGCTTATTAAACTGTCAGTAAGCTCCAATTGTAATGATATTGTAGCTATAGGTACAGATTTGTTAGGAGTTGAAGATATTAGCAATGAAGTTCTAAATGATTTCTACAGGAATTTAGAGGCAGAATACGAATGCTTTTACGTCTTAAAGTGTCAAAATATTAGCTTCCTTGAAGAAGATGATTTAAAAAAAGAAAAAATAATTAACTTAATAAATTGGGTCATAGAAACTCTAGAAAATTGGAAATATGAAGACTTATATAGCTTCAATAAATTGGCAATACTATTTAATGTAACGAGCTTTTTGGATGAAAATGGATGCTTATGGAAAGCTCTGCTTTCAAATAATATAAACATAAGTGGTCAGATATTAGCCTACTCCAAACAGGAGCTGTCTCGCCTAAGATGTGAATTTAATGTTGAGGAAGGTGTAGACGTTCCTATACATGAAAGAGAGAGTTTGGAAAGATTTTTATTAGCTATATCCAATAAAAATTTTGAAGATATTTCTGAAATGTGGCGTCTATTTAACAATAGGCCGTTGTTAAGTTATAAGTATGTGCAGATGCTTTGCGTTCTCGATTATTTTAAACCCTCGTTTTTGGTGTCTGCTTTTGAGGGGAATGAATCTGTACCAATTCTAATGCATGTTATGCTTTATGTAAGAGTTGAAACAGCTTTCTTTATAGGTTCTGAAACTAAAAATGATTACTTAGAGTTTTCAAGTGTATATTCAACGATAAGTACGCAGCGAGATGACAATCAATTTACTAAGGATGAAAATAAATACTTAACAAAAATTTTTAATAAAGTTGGAGATGACGGTGAGAAGTTTGTCGCGTGGATGAATGTTTTTAACAAGTATGTTGTTCGTTATCCAAAAATACAAGTTGCACTTGGAAGAATGTTAGCTAATACATCGAGTAGAGAGAATGTTAAAGCCTACATAAAATCTATTTCTATAAGTAAGTGTACTGATAATGATAGCCGTAAAATTGTTACAGAGTGCCTAAAAGAAATTGTTATATGCTCCGACTCCATTAGGAGAAAGGACTTGTGGTGCATGGCATATGAAGCTTGGTCAGATTGGAATTTCGGTGGTAATAGTAAAAATAATCATATTTTTAGTCTTATATGCTCTGAATTAGACTTTGCTATAATTGGATACATTAAAGAATGTTTAACAGAGGATGAAAGACTAAAAATGGAGAATAGTATTTTAAGTAACTTACGCTTATTTGAAAGTAAATGGCACGATTCATCTTCTAATGCTACTACATACTGGTATCATAATCTTTCTTATTACCAAGTTATTGTGCATGCTGGTAGAGTCGATGAAGATATTGATAAATGGTTACTTACTGGCAAGTCATATATTCCAAGTGAGTTTCACGAAAACGATTATATTGCGATGTTAGTTATGTGAAATAGCTTGCCACTTTTCGTAGTTAAAGCTAACAAGTGGCAGTAACAAACTTGGCAACCTGTCACTCAAATTGCTGTCCAAGGGGCTGGTGTCGCCTCCGGTGTTGTACTCAGATAGTGGTGCATTAATGACGTCTTATGCACTTAAAGCGAGGTTGACAAAATTGGGTATATTGATGTCTTAAAACTGAACGAGAGTGAGTGATGACAACTTTTACTCGGAAGTGTTGTTCCGCACCATCAAATATTACCCAGCGTGGCCCACTAAAGGGTTTGCATCGTACGAGACTGGATGCAGACGTTCGAGCGGGCTTACAACAAGTAACACCTGGATAATAGTATTCGGTACTTGACGCCCGCTGACCGGTATCAAATTGTTGATCGAGAACACCACGAGCACCGCAAAGCGGTTTATGAACTTGCTAAGTGCCAACATTCTCAGCGCTGGTTTGGCAACCCCCGAAACTGGAAGGTAACCAGTTTTGTATCGCTCAATCCAGGGTAAGCTGCAGGATTTTGAGCGTAACTAAGTGGTTGTGCAAAAATAAACCAACACCGATGAATTATAACCCATTGATTTTTAATGGATGAAATGCACGGAAACTTATATGGAGCCACTTAACAGGCTGAATAGAGAGAGCCATTTGGGCAACTGGCTTGAAAATAGCAGAGATCGGTTGGCCCATAAACCGGCTACCTTTCAGAAGATCAACCTATTTGCTTACTAAAAGACAACACGTTCAGTCGTGAAATACAGTGATGCTGCAAGCCCAATATCATTATCAAAGCACTGCCATTATTATATAAATCCAGATTATTCAAAGCGATCCATCGATATTATGACGAGAAAAACACTAAGTCTGAAGACGAAAAAACAGGCAGATGCCAAGCCCGCCGACGAGGTGGAAGATCAATTCCCTGATGATCCCGAAAAACGTTTTTTAAATGGCGTGGCTATTCATCCTTCCCCGCGCATTTATTTAGCGCCTGGTTCTCAGCAGCGGACGGTGCGGGCGATGGATTTGATTACGCCCATTGGGATGGGGCAACGTGGGTTGATTGTGGCGCCGCCGGGCTCTGGCAAAACGACGATGTTAAAACATATCTGTCAGGCCGTGGCAGAAGCGCATCCTGATATAAAGTTGTATGCCTTGTTGATTGATGAGCGCCCTGAAGAAGTGACCGATTTTAAGCGCAGTGTGTCGGCAGAGGTGCATGCATCGTCTTCAGACGAAAGCTATACACACCATGTCAATATGGCCGATAAGCTGCTTGAGACGGCGCGTAAGCAAGCAGGCGAGGGGCACAATGTGATGATTGTGATCGATTCGCTTACCAGACTCTCGCGCGTTCATAATGCCGAGCAGCGGGGCAACGGTCGCACTATGTCGGGTGGGCTGGATTCCCGCGCGATGGAAATACCCCGAAAACTGTTTGGTGCCGCGAGAAAAATCGAAAACGGCGGGTCGCTCACCATTCTGGCCACCGTGCTGGTGGATACGGGAAGCCGTATGGATCAGGTAATTTTCGAGGAATTCAAGGGCACGGGCAATATGGAACTGGTTTTATCCCGGGATGTGGCCAATCAACGGATTTTCCCGGCGATCGATATTGCCAAAAGCAGTACCCGTCGAGAAGAGCTTTTGATCGATGCAAAAGATATTGAAAAAGTCAGGACATTGCGTAGAGGTTTGACAGCGCTTAAACCAGTAGAAGGCGCGCAGAAGTTGCTTGAGTTATTGGATAAATATCCCACTAATGCCGAGCTATTAGATGCGTTTTTACCCGCCTAGTGAGATGTCTGTAATAAAGAAGCTCACCTTCGGTTTTTAAGAAACCAGGGAGGTGAGCTTTTTTGGTAAGGTTTAACGATTACTTTGTTTATTAAAGTTCAAGTTTGACTCGGGTACTGCTTTTCGAACCGGAAAGCCTGCAATCTCTTTGCGCTCAATAGTGTTTTTTAATCGCCTTTCAATGGCGCAAAGATTTTTAAAGTCACTCATGTCGACTAAAGAAATGGCTTCACCTGAGGCACCCGCGCGGCCGGTTCGGCCAATGCGGTGGACGTACTCTTCGGGCTTAAAAGGTAAATCGTAATTCACCACACGACTCAGTTCACCAATATCCAAACCACGCGCGGCAACCCCCGTAGCGACCAGGTACTTTAATTCGCCAGATTTGAACTGAGCCAGAATTTTTTCGCGCATCGCCTGGCTTCTATCGCCATGAATGGAGTCCGCTGTGATGCCGCGTTTTTCCAGTTGAGCAACAAGCTTGGCTGCATTGTGTTTTTTCTCGGTAAAAATAAGCGCCTGATCCCACTCTTGCTCGTTAATTAAGTGACTCAACAGGGCAGACTTGGTGTCTTTGTCGACGGTGATTAGCCACTGTTTGATATTAGCGGCGGCGCGGATGTTGGGCGAAATGGATATTTCAGACGCCAGATCGGTCATCTTGCTATCTGAAAAATCGTAGGCCAACGCCCGAACGTCGTCTGTCATGGTGGCCGAAAACAGCAGGTTTTGACGGTCTTCAGGCAGGCGATCTATGATTTTCTTGATATCGTCGACAAAGCCCATGTCGACCATTCTGTCCGCTTCGTCCAATACCAGGACTTTAAGTTCATCAAAGTGCAGCGCACGCTGATGTGCCAAATCAAGCAACCTGCCCGGGGTGGCAACCAGAATATCCACCCCTTTGATCAGGCGCTCTTTTTGAGCTTCGGTATCCACACCGCCATACATCGCCATAGAGGTTAGGTGCGTGTGTTTAGCGTATTGAGCCACATTGGCTTCGACCTGAACCGCTAACTCACGGGTCGGCACGAGAATCAGCGCGCGTATGCGTTTACCGCGTAACGTTCCTGCGTTACTGAACCGTTCTAGTAGAGGCAGCACAAAGGCAGCTGTTTTGCCTGTGCCTGTTTGTGCGGTGGCGATTAAGTCGTTACCCGAAAGAATGGCAGGAATCGCTTGTTCCTGGATGGGCGTTGGCGTTTTGTAACCTAGTTCGGTAATCGCTTGAACGAGAGGGGTGGATAATCCTAGTTTTGCAAATGGCATAAGGCGCCCTGACAGATCGTCGTAAGGTGTGTCGAAAATAAAAGATGGGGCAGTATAAAGTAAAAGCAGTCGGCCGCTGAAGCTAAGGTTGGTTGAGGCGTTAGAAGCCCATCCTAAAACGGCCTATTGATTCAATCTAGCCTGTTGCTCTGCCTGATCCAGAAGCACCGCGCCGCTACCTGATTCAGCCAGCTTGTCATCGGGGTTGTAGAGCGGGCAACTGGTCATGCTCAGGCAACCACAGCCTATGCAGCCAGCCAGGTTATTGCGCAGCTTCTGCAGGTAGGCAATACGCCTATCTAGCATCTGTTGCCATTCTTTCGCAAAAAACCACTTTACCTCAAGTTCAGTTGAGGTTTTATCCTGCCATTTCACCTAACGCAAGGAGACGCTTATGTACTTGGAACACGTTAATCTGGTGGTTGCTGATATGGATGCCATGCTTGATTTTTACCGCGCAGTCTTCCCGCACTGGCGGATACGCGATGAAGGCCATGGCGAATGGTATGGCAAGCCACGCAAATGGATTCACTTTGGCGACGATGGTCACTACCTGGCGTTAAGCGATCATGGCGAAGGGGAAAACCGTGATCTGAAAGGCTACACCGTTGGACTGGCCCATTTTGCTTACGTGACCGATAACCTTGATGCCGTTGTGGCCAGGTTAAATAACGCCGGTTTTGCCATTGCCAAACCTGGCGCTAAAGAGCCATTTCGCAAAAATGTCTATTTTGTCGATCCGGCCGGGTTTGAAGTGGAGTTTGTCGAGTACTTGAGTGACATCCCGTCCGAGCGGAATTTAAACCGCGATGCTCAGTAGCATGCAGTGCAGGTAGAAGCACAATAACCATGAGTGCAGCAACGGCAGGGTGAGGTGGATTGAAAACTGCCGTTGCGTAATTATAATCTTAATGTCTGTGTTGCGCATACTCGTCAGTTCGAGGGTAGCGAGTGACCTCAATACGTTATAATCGACAAGTCTGAGAGTATCGTTATTACCGTCATATGAATCTATCAGTTGTTAATTGGCTGCATGCAAGAGGGCTTACACCACCAGATGTGGAGCATGATGACTGGGGATTTAAAATTTCAGCCTCATCAGTCCCTTTGTGCCAGTGGGTAGCTAGCAAATCAAAAATTCCAGACAAAGCTTTGTGGGTTGGGTTTACGGTCAATCGCCTAATTGGCTATCGATTGATTATCATGACAAAAGACCAAAAATTGAAATTGTCATGGTCCGGCGAAGGGGCTCCTTTAGTCGAGTCACCCAGTCTCATACATCGGAAGAAAACACAGTGGGCTGTTTTCCATAGTCCAGAAGATTTTCCTTCAGTAGTCAAAGAAACGAATCAATTCCTGGACGGCGGGCTATTGCGGGAGCTAAACATGGATGTTTACTCTTTAAAAAGTGGAGACCTGGAAATTTTAAATAACTGGCTTGAACCCATTGCAGGCAGAATAAAGCTCACTATTGGCGAGTTCTATGGAGATGTTCCTGATGGCCTCGAAGTGTCTGATAACAGGCCAAAAGGTACCTTGAAAATCAGTTACAACCTGTGATGCTGTTGGCATTTTCTAAATTAATTTTTCTAAGAGTTATCAGCTTGGCGGGCGTTAGTGAGCGAATACATGACATTAGTTGAGCTTTTCATATTGCTGGCATGGTGGTTCGCTCCGCCATTGATTATTGCGTCAAGTATTCAGATGTTGTTGTACTGTAAATGGGCACCACTTAGAAACAAACCGGCTTTGGCTCTGGTTGGAATCTTCGGCGTCATCATCATTAGTACGGTACTCGGGATCTTTGGGCTGATTTCGCCAATCTCTTTACCGCGATGGCTGGGCGCGACAGAAAACCTGCTGTTTTTACCCATGGCATTCATCATCGTTGGCGTATCCACCGCTGTAATGTTGTTCACTGTTTCGTTGCTTCATAGGCGCACATCCGCGCCCTAATAACTCAAGGGCAAGGTATACTAAGCCTTGAAGAACTTTTGGTTCAAAAAGCCGTACAACTGTGCCGTACCACTATTTCGAGCTACGCGGTTCAGTGGTTACAAGGCAATCTAGCCACTAACGATGCACTGTATTTTTGCATCATTAGTACGAGTCCAATTAGGTGCGTCATTTGGGGCCTATGGCCCCCTGCGGCGCGCACAAGTTCGTGCGAAGGCGCACGGCGTAATGCTAAAGGCGTTTAAAGTGCGACACAGACTGATAGTAATCCTATTAATTGTTCTGGTTCTTGGGGCAGGCGCCTACTTTGCTGATTCCCGCTTGCCAGCGTTGCTTGCTGAAGAACTTCCGCAGGCAGAGGCAGTGCTGGTTATCAAAGAAGAGCGGAAACTTTATCTATTAAGGGATGGTGAGCCCTACCGTGAATACGGCATTGCACTCGGGGGTAATCCGGTCGGGCATAAAAAGGAGGAAGGTGATCAACGGACACCGGAAGGTGACTATGTACTCGATTGGAGAAACCCTAACAGCATGGCTCATCTGTCTCTCCACGTTTCATACCCAAACGAGGAGGATCAAGCTCAGGCGGAGGCGCGTGGTGTTTCGCCTGGGGGGATGATCATGATCCACGGCCAGAGAAACGGATTTGGCTGGTTGGGTCGTCTACTCCAACGGTGGGATTGGACTGATGGTTGCATAGCCGTGACGAATGTTGAGATGGAAGAAATTTGGCACGCGGTGCAAAACGGAACACCAATTCGTATTGAGCCGTAGATGCATGCTAAGTCACGCCACACCACGCCAAAGCTTGTTCTAAAACACGAAGTTTCTGCAAAGCAACGTTAGCTAAGCCAAACCTATCAATTCAGGTTGGTTAGCTGCCTTCATGAGTCTAGAAATCAGCTATGAGTGTGCACCGGCTGATTTCGAAATCGTAGCGGTTAATGGTTTGGGCGGGGTTTGATAAACGCTTAAGCGGGGGAGGCTGGTTATTTTGTAAAAGGTAGCAGTTCAGTTTGAATAGATGAGGCCCAAATTAAATTTTACCTTTTGCGGTGAATAAGTGGCTGTCTTGTTCTATCTTGGTAGGCAGCAATGTAACGCTTCGCCAGTCGTACTATTTCTTCAGTTTCAGTTCTGAGATTCATGAGCCTATGCGGCGCCAGAGCGACTAGCTTCTTGGTGTCGTTCCATACAAAAAGGGAGTGACAGATGACTGAGATCGCTTACGCCAAAATCCACCCGGCCATTGGCATCGCCAGAGTTGGCAATTCCAAGCAAACCGACGGTTTTTACATCGGCCCCCAGGTCACAGAACCCCTGCCTAGGGAGCCGGGCGCCTATCGGGACGCCACCGGTGCCTTGAAGCGCGAGGTGGTTGAATTCCGCATCTACGCTTACGACGGCAACGGTAGGGTAGTGCGGGAGCTGACCATGGATCCCGCCACCGAGATTGCCTGGACAGTGGAGGTAGCTAACCATAAAGCAGCTTGGTACAACTTCGAGCTCGCGCTTGATATCCCCGAAGCGGAGACGGCAGCACCTTCCACGCGTCGTAACGCCGAGGTGGCTCTACGGGATAGGCACAACCTGTCCATCATCCCAGGCGCTCGCAGCATCAGTACCTGCTCCGGCGAGGCTCAGTTTCAGGGCGGCAAGTTCATGGGAATAGAGGTGCCTCTGGGGGAGATACGCACCGACGACGTCGGCCGCCTGCAGGTCTTCGGTGGCTATGGGCACTCCGCCTCCTATCAGGAAAAGGCCCCCACCACCTTCGCCAATAATGACGGCTGGTATGATGACACCAGTGACGGCCCCGTGACGGCCACTGTATTGGTGGATGGCCGTCCAATTGCCGTTACGCCAGCTTGGGTGGTGGTGGCGCCGCCTAATTACGGCCCCCAGCAAAAAGCGGTGCGTACCATGTACGCGCTGATGACGGATGTGGCTATCCAGGCTGGCCAGTTACCGGCACCCAACCGGCCCTCCTTCAGCGACGACATACTGCCCATTCTCAAAGCCATGTGCGATCTACAATGGATGAACGCGGGCTTTGCCGCGGGTTTCGGCTATGGCATGCCCCAGCACTTCCTGGAGCCCCGTTATCTATCGCAACTGGCCGAGCCGGGTGAAACCTACGCTGAGCTCAGGCGCACCGTGGTCAATAGCTTCCGCAATCCCCTAGATGGTGACATGTCCATGAAGCCCTGGCCTTGGATCTATGGTGATGCCATGAACGTCCCTATGCCCAGGGTGCCCGACGCTATGAATGCCCTGACCACCACCCAACTGGCTCTGCTGGACAAGTGGGCAGAAGGGGATTTTGAGGCGGACTACGATCCACATCGGCAATCACCTGAGAGCATCGACAAGGTACCGTTGGAGCAGCAGCCCGCCATGCTGGACAGGGCAGCGATGGAGTTCTGCATCGCCGATGCTTTTCATCCGGGGTGTGAGATGACCTGGCCGGTACGCCACAGCACCATGTATATGGAACCCTACCGCTGGCGCCACCGTAGTCCCGAAGATCCGGAGCCGGACTATGGCACGACCCTGACGCCGGCCATGGTGAAGTCCTATAACGGCCCCCTTTACGGCCAATTTCCTGGCTCCGTTACCCGTTGGATGGCCATCCCCTGGCAAACTGATACCGCCAGTTGCCGCTCCGGCTACGACACTGAATACGATCCTTATCTGCCCACCTTCTGGCCTGCCCGGGTACCTAATCAGGTGCTGAGCAAGGAGAACTATGACAAGGTGATGAACGACTCGTTGTCGAGGGAAGAGCGCTTGGCTGCTTACCATCAGCGTTCCGACTGGGATCGCACCCTGGGCGCTGACCACAATAAACAGTTGGCGAGAATGGTGACTGATTTCGATCAGATGGGAATCGTGGAGGTGCAGCCAGGGCTCAGCGGGGATCCTGACTTCCCACCGCAGATGCAGGTCGAAGATAGAGGCGGCCGTGATTTGACGCCTGAGGAGCGGCACAACATCGACAAGGGCATGCGTAAGCTGTTGATCGCCCAACGACGCGGCCGCTAATGGCCAACTATCGTCCCTTCGACGTGGTGATTGTTGGAGCCGGGCCCGCGGGACTGGCGCTAGGCACTTTGCTGCGGCCGGAGCAGCGAGTGCTGGTATTAGAACGTCGTGCTCTCCCAGCCAGCTCACCTCCCATCGGGGAGTCCCTGCCGGGAGCGGCCGCCGTGCTGCTGCAGCGTCTTCAATTGCTGGCGGCTTTTCGAGAATCTGGGCACCGGGAACGGGGCGCTGCAGTATCGGTGTGGGACGAGGACAGGCCGGTCTGGCGGGATGCCATCCAGGATCCGGCTGGCCCCGGTTGGTATCTGGATCGGCGGAAATTCGAGCAGATGCTGCGTCGGCGAGCCCTGGATGTCGGGGTGACGCTGGAGGAGGGCTGCAAGCAAATGGATATCCGCCACTGTCAGGGCCAGTGGCAGTTGGATACCACTCTTGGGTCGTTCAGTGCGCCGGTGTTGGTAGATGCCACGGGGCGTAGTGGGCACTTGGGGCGCCGATTGGGATTACGGCGCTACGCTGATGATCCTCTGCTGTGTCTCTACTGTTTTCTGGATCAGGCGGCCGAGAGCCAGGACGCCACTATGCGCATTCAGGCGGATGCCCATGGCTGGTGGTATACGGTGAACCTGCCTTACGGGCAGCGGGTGTTGGCCTACCATATGGATGTTGATGATCCGCTGTGCCGCCGACTGTTGCGCCGCCCTGACGCCTTTCTGGCCCGAGCCAGGGAGCATGCCTTGTTGGTAGAGGTACTGGCGGGGCTGGCACCCGCCCGTCTACGTGGCCGACCAGCGGGCTCTTCCCTGTTGGAAGTAGAGCAGCTACCGAAGGCAGGGCCGGGGTTTCTGGCCATCGGGGATGCACTGCTAGCATTCGACCCATTGGCTTCCCAAGGGCTCTTTCATTCCCTGGCTTCTGCAGCCAGTGCGGCCAAGGCCATCGAGTCTGGCTTGCACCAATCACTGGGTGCCTATCAGCAGGAGATGCAAGCGGTCAGCCAGCGTTATCTCTGGCACCTCAAGGCAAGCTATCAAGGGCCAAGGCGTTTCAGTCATGCAACTTTCTGGCAACGGCGGCAGTAAACAGTAAATCGGGGTCGAATGGGGTGATAGATATTATAAATCGCCTGATATTTGCCTTAGTATCCATTGTTCCTTTATTCGCAAAATTCGTGGCCAGGTGATGGATCCGCTATTTTCGAAGAGACAGCAGTTGAACGCTTAAAATAAGCAGTTTCAGTTAGAGATTGCTTTGGTTCGATCCGGGTTGTGTCAATTGATGAACCGCTCCCATTAGACGTTATTGGACTCTTAGGCCCAGTTCTTATATTACTAAATGAAGGTACTAAAGCTGTCCCTCAGTGTGGCGCCGTGTTCGATCGATACCATGACGGGTCTTGTGGTTCGCATCGAAAACTATCGAGGTTTAAGATGTGGATAGTTATAGCAACGTCGTCATATAAGCTTACATTTACTTCCCAAAGCCGTTAGCACGCGTGAGCTTTTTATGACTGTGTTAGCGTTTACAAATTACGTTTCCCGGAAACCATATGAAACTTCGAGCAATCCTCTTTGACCACGATGGTACTCTCGTCAACTCTGAACCAGTCCACTACAGAATGTGGGCGCACGTTCTTCAGCGCTATGGCTTTACGTTATCCGAACAGCAGTACAAGACTCATTATGCAGGTGTGCCAACTCCTGCTAATGCCATAGATTTGGTGCAGAGGTATGGAATTGATGAGTCACCGGAGCTGCTTGCCGAGGCGAAGAACGCAGCAACACGCGAGTACCTTGAACGGCAAGCTTTTCCCTTAATGCCTGGTGTAAAAGAGGCCATATCTTACTTTCATAGCGCAGGTTTGAAGCTTGCTGTTGTAACAGGTGCCAGTGCGAACGGTGTTCAAACAACGTTAAGGGTCAACGAGTTAGAGCACTATTTTTCTGCGATAGTCTCAGGAGATGATGTTCGAGCAAGCAAGCCTGCGCCGGATTGCTACTTACTCGCGCTGCAGCAGCTCGGCGTCTCCGCCGCTGAATGCCTGGCAATTGAAGATACTCAGCATGGGCTTGAAGCTGCCTATCAGGCAGGCATCAATTGCGTGGCACTGCCTACGGAAATGTCTCTGCATCATGACTTTAGGTTAGCAGTAGCGACTCTCGGTGGCATGACAGAAGCAGTGGGGTACGTGCGTGAAGTCCTTCTCGGAAGTGAAGTCTGAAAAGCGACTGTTAGTGAACAACTTTCGCATCACTTCGCGGCTAAAAAATGACTGTTAAACCCTGTGTTAGGCGTGATGCCATGATGAAAGTCCCAGAGTTCGCTACCCACTACTACTTGCCTGAGATTGGCCCGTTTCGGAGCCTTTTAGAGCATCCGACTGGCTCTGAAGGCTCTGTATTTCAAGATATCATGACTCGACATCAGCGTGATTTAGCTGACAGCCTAATGGCTTGTTTTATACCCCTACGCTTTTTATACCCTTACGCTATGTTATTGAAATGATTGGTTACAACGCCGCACATGCTGAGTAGCGGCAGATTTTCCCTTTTACCACGAAGAGATAATTGGTTGCACATGACCTTTGTTAAACCGACTACGCTAGCTGCACACGGCATTAAGCTCGTGCCATTAACACTCGATCATGAACCCGGCCTGCGCGCTGCGGCTGCAGATGGCGAGTTGTGGAATCTTCGTATCACATCGGTGCCTGCGCCCGAGGAAACGCGGGGCTACATTGATATTGCGTTAAAAAGCCTTGAGGAAGGCCTCCGCCTCGCTTTCGCAGTCATTGAAGAGGCTAGCGGTACGGTGCTTGGCTCCACGAGTTATCACGATATTCTGCCCGCTGAGAGGCGAGTGGAAATTGGCGCTACGTGGTACGCCAAACGCGCGCAGCGCACGCATGTTAACACCACATGTAAGCTTCTGCTGTTGAGGCATGCTTTCGAAACACTGGGTTGTAACGTAGTAGGCTGGCGTACCGATAATTTTAACTTCGCGAGCCAGCGTGCGATTGAGCGCCTGGGCGCGAAGAAAGATGGCGTGATTCGTGGCCACAAGCTGCGCCGCGATGGCACGATCCGCGATACCGTCATGTATAGCTTACACCAGGGTGAATGGCCGGAGGTGCGCGCACATCTTAACGATTTGCTGAACAGGCCTTCAGTCAGTGAGTTTCGCAGCGCTGGCGCCTGACGAGAAGCGGCAGCTAACTTAGTTTCCGTTATCACCCCAAGCAAGTGGCTGAGCCCGGATGTAAGGAGTCTCAAACTTAATGATCACCGACCCTTGGCTTGATCGTTGGTTGCCGCTATTGAGCGAACGCGCTGGCACAGATGTTGTCCTGGAAATTGGATGCGGGCATGGAGATGACACGGCCATACTGGCCAGCGCCGGACTTAGCGTCTTCGCTTTTGATCTGTCTCGTACGGCAGTGGGTGTCACCAGCGTCAGAGTTCCGTCTGCTACGGTTAAGTGCCGAGATATTCGTGAACCATTCCCTGAGCAGGTTCGTGAGGTCGGCGCCATTGTGGCAAGCCTATCGCTACACTATTTCGCTTGGGACGAAACTCAAGCCATCGTTCAGCGGATTCATTCCGCATTACGACCCGGGGGCATTCTGCTTTGCCGTCTCAACTCCACACAGGATCATAATTTTGGGGCTAGTGGTCATGCAGAGCTCGAACCGAACTTATTTCTTGTGGAGGGCAGTCCTAAGCGCTTCTTCGATAAAGTCTCAGTTGAATTACTGTTCGGCGAAGGATGGAACAAGCTTTCAATGGAGCACTATGTCACTAGCAAGTATGTCAAACCGAAAGCGCTGTGGGAGATCATACTTGAGCGAAGCGACGCCTAACTCCTTGTTTCGAGCTTTATAGCGAGTTGCCGTGCGATAAAAATAGGGGATTGATTCAGCAAAACATACAGTATGATATCAACATACTACCGCTGGGTTTGGAGCCTCGCTATGAGCATGCATCTGAAAACGATCACCTTGACCGAGCAACAAGACAGCTGGGTAAGAGGTCAGGTTGAATGCGGGCGATTCGGCAATGATGGTGAGTATATCCGCTATCTTATCCGTCGCGACCAGCAGGCCCAAGAGCGTCTTACCACGCTGAGGAAAGCTCTCATTGAGGATGAATTAAGCGAGCCCAAGCAGCTGGATATATCGGCTACCAAGGCAGCTGGGCGAAAGCGGATGAAGGCAGTTAAGTAGTGGTCAAACGCAGCATTGGTAACCAAATGAACCCCGTCATTCAAGAAGAAACATCAGGTTGTGGTATCGCGGCATGCGCGGTACTTGCGGGCAGCACCTACGCGCAGACAAAAGAGACAGCAAACGCCTTGGGTATCTATGCAGAAGATACAGCGCTTTGGTCAGACACTGAGTATGTCCGGAAGCTCTTACGTGCGTTAGGTATAACGGCTGCACCCACCGAAACACCATTCGATACTTGGGATAGTCTGCCAGATAAGGCGTTGTTAGCGATCAAATGGCGTATGGAGCAGGGGAGGCCTTTCTGGCATTGGGTGGTATTTGTTAGAAATGAACGGGATACGGTGGTACTGGATTCCAAAAAAGCCTTGAAAACAAACACCCGTCGAGACTTCGGGCGCATCAAGCCCAAGTGGTTCATATGTGTAGATTAAGGCTTAGTGGCTATTATTCAGGTTTGCTATTCAGTGCTATGAACTGGCGTTTGGTGCTTGTTGGGTTTTCTGGGCTTTCGCCTTCTGTTCTGCCTGATCCAGAAGCACCGCGCCGCTACCTGATTCGGCCAGTTTGTCATCCGGATTATAGAGCGGGCAACTGGTCATGCTTAGGCAGCCACAGCCGATACAGCCTGCTAGGTTATTGCGCAGCTTTTGCAGGTAAGCAATACGTCCATCTAGCATCTGCTGCCAGTTTTTTGAAAGCTGCTGCCAATCTTCAACCGTTGGCGTGCGGTTATTGGGCAGTGATTCAAAGGCCAGTTTAATCTCTTCCAGGCTGACGCCGACTTTCTGCGCGGCTTTAATCACCGAAATCCGCCGTAACACTTCAGGTTTATAGCGGCGCTGATTGCCTGCATTGCGCGAGCTTTGGATCAGGCCTTGCTGCTCGTAAAAATGCAGGGTGCTGACGTTTATCCCGCAGCGCTTGGCAACCTTGCCGACACTCCAAATCGTTTCTGCCATTACTTTCCCCTGAATCTTTTTTGTCATTCTTTCGCAAAAAACACTTTACCTCAAGTTGAGTTGAGGTTTTATCCTGCCATTTCACTTAACGCAAGGAGACACTTATGTACTTGGAACACGTTAATCTGGTGGTTGCTGATATGGATACCATGCTGGATTTTTACCGCGCAGTCTTCCCGCACTGGCGGATCCGCGATGAGGGCCATGGCGAATGGTATGGCAAGCCACGCAAATGGATTCACTTTGGCGACGATGATCACTACTTGGCGTTAAGCGATCATGGCGAAGGGGAAAACCGTGATCTGAAAGGCCACAGCGTTGGGCTGGCCCATTTTGCTTACGTGACCGATAACCTTGATGCCGTAGTGGCCAGGTTAAATAACGCCGGTTTTGCCATTGCCAAACCTGGCGCAACAGAGCCATTTCGCAAAAATGTCTACTTTGTCGATCCGGCCGGGTTTGAGGTGGAGTTTGTCGAGTATCTGAGTGATATTCCTGCCGAACGCAATTTAAATCGTGATGCCCAATGATCAGGATGTCAGCACCACTCAGGGGGCTGACCTGTGTTAGGTTTCGATTTTAAGCACCATCAAATATTCTGCGCATAATCTGTTAAAATTCTAGCGCTTTCGGTAAGGATTGGGAGCAAAAAGCTTTTATAACCTGAAGAAAACTTGCCAATTCCAATGCAAGCAAAGTATCTACCCCAAGGAAGGCAAAGCATTTCTGCCTTATTTTATAAAGCTGCCTAGCCCTGGAACAGATGTGAACCTATCCCAGGACTAGGCAGCTTTTAGTTACGCCTTTGGCGCATTTGACCATCATTAGGAACCTCTAGATGATTCGTGAATACCGGAAGGCAGATATTGAACAAATTTTGGATATCTGGCTTTCCGCATCGATTAAAGCTCACGACTTTGTTGGGCCAGCATTTTGGAAGTCAAAAGTTAGCGATATGCGTAATGAATATATCCCTGCATCGGAGACCTTTGTATTTGAACTTGATGGGCAGATAGTCGGGTTTTATTGCCTCTATGGAAGTACGTTGGCTGCCATTTTTGTGTCGCCAAGCTTGCAGGGTAAAGGGATAGGTTCAGCGCTGATGGATGATGCCAAGAGCAGAAGGTCGTGCTTACAGCTAAGTGTCTATAGCCAAAATACCCCCAGTATCAATTTTTATAAGCAGCATGGCTTCATTTCATTAGGCGAGCAGGTTGATGAACAAACGGGTGAACCTGAGTTCATCATGGAGCATTACTGTTAATAGCGGTAGAGCGATTATTTTGGGCCATTCTGCACGACGTACTGAAGGAACGATTGATGAAAGGTGAATGTCTCTGCGGAGAGGTGGTGTTTGAAGTTAAGGGTGAGCTACCAAACCTCTACCAATGCCACTGTTCCTTATGTCGCAAAGCGACTGGGTCTAACGCTAACGCTGCCACGTTTGTGGATGGAAAACACTTTCATTGGTTGTCCGGTCTGTCGAGCATACGCTCTTTTCAAAAGCCAACTGGCTACCGCAGTGACTTCTGTTCGGTCTGCGGTAGCCCGGTACCCAATAAATTGAGAGACACTGATTTGATATGGGTTCCCGCTGGCTTACTTAACGGGGCTACGTGTTCTCAAGTTTCGGTTCATCTCCATCTAGCTTCGGCGGCGGACTGGGAGCAAGGGTCAGGCAGCTGTGCTCGGTTAGATGGTGGCCCTGATAGTTTGAAATCGCTTCACGATGCATTGCAACGGCAGAGCCGCTGAACTCTATGTCTGAGAGGATCTTTCAAAACCGTCCAAGCAAGCCAATGTCATCACTTCTCCACAATAACCGTGAAATGAACGTCCGTAGGGCCATTCACAAGGGGTATAATGTCACCCGCTCCGGATTGGGGCTGGGTAGCAAACGTTTATTTTCAGCGGGTTTTTGACTTGTTATTGTTTTTAATAGAAAAAAGGTAGTCGTTCATGATTAACACCAAAATATACAAGGCGGTTTACGAACTCGCTGAAAAACTCATGAAGGCTGCTGATAAAGAGGATAGAGACGCTTTTGATGCGCTCTATGCACAGTTGGAAACGGTCTGCACTGAGAACGAAAACACCGATAAAGATCACCCCGAACAGTGGGAAACGCTGGCAGATTTTACTGAAGAGCTCGATGAGGCGCTGGCTGTCTACGAGAAAGCCTTTGAAAAAGCTGTCGCGATTAATTCGACAGACCATATGTCATCCATCGCCTTCTCCATGGCAAAATTGCAAGTTGAACTTGGCCAAACTGACGCGGCGATCAGCAATCTTAAAAATGCCCAAATCACCGCCAACAAAATTGAAGATGGCGAGCTGAAAGAAGAAATCAATGAGCTGCTTGAGAAGCTGACGGCAGGCTAGGCTTGTTACGGTACTGATTTTACGACCAATCACGATAGACGCGGATGTACATAACGCCTGATTGTGCTGGGTTTGCCTAAGACTAGGGACACTATTTTGACCAATAACGATATTTTTCGCCGCATACGTTACACCTTTGATTTAAAAGACAGCACCATCGTAGATATCTTCGCCTTGGCAGAGGTCAGCGTAGCTCAAGAGCAGGTCACTGCCTGGCTGAAAAAAGATGAAGACGATGCCTTTGTGACGATGAAGAACAAGGAATTGGCGGCGTTTTTGAACGGCTTTATTAGCTTTAAGCGCGGCAAGCGCGAAGGCCCTCAGCCCGTGCCTGAATCGCAGCTGAACAATAATATGGTGTTTCAGAAGCTGCGCATTGCGCTGAATCTGAAGGCTGAAGATATTTTGGCTGCGTTTGAACTAGCCGGCTTCAATCTAAGTAACCATGAATTAAGCGCGTTTTTCCGCAAGCCGAGCCACAAAAATTATCGCGAGTGCAAAGATCAGGTGCTGCGCAATTTTTTGCTCGGCATCCAGCTTCAGTTGCGGCCTAACCAGGACGTTTCAAGCGCTGAGTCCTGAGTTCATAGCCTGAATTCACCGAACAGCTGCAGCATTTTTTGTCATAAGGTAGAGGCCAATTTTGGTTTCGATGGTACGTTTTAATAGCCGTCGAATCAGGCCATTATTGGCCGTTTAGCAGGAGAGAGTGATGTCTATTGATCCAATGGCGGTATGGGCGAATATGACATTGAAAGTCTGGCCTGAACGCTACTGGATGCTGGATCTTAGCGATACATCTGCTCAAGATGTGGCTAATGTGTTCGCGGTAAGCGATGCTCGGTATAGTTGTTTAATTCGCGATCAGGCGGGTGTATCAGCAATTGTCGAAGAGGCTGCTGTAGAACGCTTAAAAACTCAGGTCTCGATAAGAGATAGCTTTGGCCCGTTTCGAGTCGTATCAACGGATGGTGAGCTTCCTTTCGATGTGATTGGTTTCCTTGGCCCTGTTCTGCGAGCGCTAAATGAACAAGGCATCAAAGCTGGCCCGCAGTGTGGTGCTGTATTCGATCATCTGTTTATTTATGAACGGGACGTTAAAAGAGCGGTGGCTCTTCTAGATGATTTCATTAATCAGGCTAGGGAGAATCACTGATTTGCTCTGGTAAGTCGCTCAACAGGGCATTTGATGGCTGTTAGCTTGGCTTGTAGGCATGAACTGTGACTAGACTCCCAAATTTCGCTACTCACTACTATTTGCGAGAGACAGGCCCGTTTCGGAGTCTCTCAGAGCTTCCTGCGGGCTCGGAAAATACTGTATTCCTTGACTTCCTGACTCGTCATCAACGTGATCCTGGCTACCGGCGGCGCTACGGTAGGCACTATATAGGAGTCCGGCGTGAGGTTGAGGCTCGGCTGCGCGAACTCTTCATTGCGCGTGGGGGTAAGCCGCGCCGCGATCATCCCTTCTATCTGGTGCTTGGAGAATCATCTTGGTTTCACAACCTGAACGCGGATCAACGTGAGCTTAGAATCCCTCTCTCGGAGCTTGATCCCGAAGTAACGTCTTTGACTTACCCTGATAGCTTTATTGCGTTAACCCGAGACGACAAGCCTTACTACAATCAAGTGTTTCTGCTTAGCGAGGTGAGTCGGCTCGTTACACGCTTCGGTATTCCTGCCAATGATCACTTGATTCCTTACGAGCGCTACTGGGAAACTGATTTTGAGCTCTATATCGAGGTGCAGCTTTGGGACACTCCATCCATAATCAATGTCTAAACAGTGATAACAATTCAGCCTTTTGCGACCAAAAGCAGAAAAGCTATGCAGTCGTTGCGAACGATAGGCATCCAAACCGGATTGCCGTTTCCAAACGGCTGGAATTGAGGTACTACAGATCAGAAGATATCGCACGTATCTTTGAAAGCTATACGGGCGACTTAAGCTCAGCAAAGTACCTTGCGCGGCGCCCTCACACTGAAGTCGAACAAACCGAAACGATGCTCCTACATTTTTCTGTTCCTGAAAGTATGGCATTAACAGGCAAGTGCATTTGGGTTGTAGATGCCATTAGCGAGGGGGAAGGTGCCATAGGGCTGGTAACTATTGTGAACGATAATGACTCAATGGCTGTTCACTTTGGTATCGGTAGACCCTATAGAGGTCGCGGTTACGCAGCAGAGGCGTTGTTACTTACCGCACAGTACTTACTCGCAACAGGTCAGGCAACAAGCGTTAACTCTTTTACTGACGTTGAAAACGTCGTTGCTCAAATGGCTTTAGAAAAAGCGGGTTTTATATACACCACAAGAACCGATAAGTTTTATCAGGCCCCACAAATGAACGGCGAGTATAGGGACGTTTTCCATTACAAGTTCAGGGCTTGATAAAGGCTTGCCTACGGCTGCTTATGCGCTGTGTAGGCCCTCGCAAAAAAAAACAGTAGTGAGTCAGAGGGGAGGGTTCTCAGTGCTCAGGCAAGTGGATGGCGTTAAGATGCAACCTAAGCACAGAGCCATCTGACAATGTGACATGGTTGAGCTTGAACTCAATCTCCCGATGGCCTTGTTGATCCGAAAAGGCTGGACCGAAAGAATCGTTTTACGTTCGTTTGTTGCAAACCGGTGAACCGGAGACGTTGCGAGATATGCTTTCGCTGGCTTATGGTGTAGTTGGTCGTGTTTGGAAACATCGCACGCTGTACCTTGTTGACAGGATACGTATACATCTCGATAGGGTGAAGGCCCTTGGGCACTTTATTGAATACTTTCCTCCAGCGAGTCATCTCAGCTCTTTGAAGTCTCTTATGTTGATTTGTTTGAAAAAAACGGGGAGCTAATCATTTATTCTACAGGTGCTAAGTGGCTCCATATAAGTTACCGCGCATTTCAACCATTACAACTCAATGGGTTACAAGCTGCCGGTGCTTGTTTATTTTTGCGCAACCACTTAAGCAAGAAGTCGCGAAGGTCAATGAATTCAGATGTTAAGGCAACGGCTATGGGAATCGAAGCGGAGCTGATAGAGAAAGAAAGAGCATTGCTTAGCTTTGATGTGCGCAGCTCACCGGAGATACTGCGCTCTTTGCTGTCTCTGGAATTTTTGGAGATCGGAGCGTCAGGCGTTTTTTTTGGGTTAGATAGTGTTCTTGATAGTTTGCCACTCGAGTCTTCGTGGTCGGCTGTATCCCAGGACTTTGAACACAGGAGATTGAGCTCTGATCTCATTCAGCTCTTTTATCGAGTTGTGATCAGTCGTCAAAACGGCTTAATGACAAGCTATTCTCGGCGAACGTCAATATGGCGGAAAGAGGGAAGGGAGTGGAAAATGGTTTACAACCAAGGCACGGCTATTTCTCCTTTTTGACCTTCAGTCTTAATTCTTCGATCCCGCGGGCGTTACACCTTTTAATTTTTACAATTGAAAAAACGATAGGGCGCGCGCTCAATAACTAAG